>CAMFLJ010000010.1 GCA_945957335.1 uncultured Actinomycetes bacterium
GCCATCCCGTTCCCGGGCGGCGAGATGCGCCTGCTGTTCCTCGCCGACCCCGACGGCACGCGGGTCGAGCTGATGGAAGCCGTGGTCGAGCCGGGCGAGGCCTGACCCGCCCCGTCAGGTCTCGAGCGGCAGCAGCTCGTCGGCCAGCGCACCCAGCTCGGCATCGGGGTCGACGTCGGCGCCGAGCGGTGTGATCACGAACTTCGACGCGCCCGCGTCGATCAGCTCGCCCAGCAGTGCAGGCAGGTCGGCGCGGCGGGGGATGACCGAGCGCGGGTCGCTGCCCGGGCTGCGCCGGTGCACGAGCTCGACCACCCGGTCGGGGATCTCGCCGTCGGTGTAGGGCACCAGCGCGCCGTAGTGCTGCGGGTCCATGGTGCGGTCGTGCTCGGCGGCGCTCGCCTCGATGACCGGGATGCCGGCGGCCACGTCGGCCGGTGAGCAGAACGACGGCAGCCAGCCGTCGCCCACGCGGCCGATCCGGCGCAGCTCGGCGGCGGCGGCCCCGCCGAGCCAGACGGAGAACGGGCTCTGCAGCGGGGTGGGGAGCACCTGCACGTCGTCGACGGAGTAGAAGTCGCCGTGGTGGCTGACGACCTCGCCCGTCCAGCACGCCCGCATGAGCGCCAGCGCCTCGTCGTGGCGGCGCCCGCGTTCGGTGCGCTCGACACCGAACGCCCGCTGCTCGGGTGGGTCGGCGATGCCCAGGCCGACGCCGGGGAGGAACCGCCCGCCGGAGAGCACGTCGAGCGTGGCCATCTCCTTGGCCAGGATCACCGGGTTGCGGCCCGGCAGCACGAGCACCGACGTGCCCAGCTTGAGCCGCTCGGTGCGGCCGGCGGCCACCGCCAGCGCCACCAGCGGGTCGGGCGCGGGCGAGCCGATGCGCTCGGACACCCACAGCGAGTCGAAGCCCAGCTCCTCGCAGCGGTCGACCACGGCGGCGAAGCGCTCGGCCGTGCCCGACGCCGTGGCGGTGCCCATGCCGATGCCGATGCGGACCTTCATCGGGGTGCTCACCCGGGCATCCTGGCACCGGCCGGGCGCGCCTGCCCTCCCGGCCGGGGCGCGTACAGTCCTGGGCCGTGCCCGTGCCGAGCGACCCCTCCCGCCGACCCTCCGCGCGGCGGCTGGGCCTGGTGGCCGTGGCGGTCGGCCTGCTGCTCGCGCTGGTCGCCTGCTCGAGCTCGAGCGGCTCGGGTGAGCCCGGCACCACCGGCCCCCAGCCGTCCGGCCCCGCCTCCACCGGCCCCCGCGACGGCGGCACCCTCACCATCGCCGTGGCGTCGGAGCCCGCGTCGTGGTCGCCGGCAGGCGGGGCGTGGGACTCCTCGCAGCTCCAGGCCGCGCGGGCCGTCTACGACCGGCTGCTCACCCGCGACGCCGACGACGTGGCCGCCTCCGAGCTGGCCACCGCCGTGCAGCCGAACGCCACGTTCACGCAATGGACGATCACGCTGCGCTCGGGCATCACGTTCCACGACGGCACCCCGCTCGACGCCGCCGCCGTGGCGGCCAACCTCGAGGCCCAGCGCGTCGGCCCGAACGCCGCGGCCCTGCTCGCACCCATCGCCTCGGTGCAGGCCGCCGACGCCACGACGGTGGTGGTCACCACCACCACGCCGTGGTCGACCTTCGCGCAGGTGCTCACCACCCAGGTCGGCTACATCGCCGCCCCGAGCGTGCTCTCGGGTGCGTCGGCCACGCCGATCGGCACCGGTCCCTTCACCTACGCCGGCCAGGCGTTCGGCACGGTGGCCTTCGCCCGCAACCCCTCCTACTGGCGGCCCGGCCTGCCCCACCTCGACGCCGTGCGCGTCGTCACCGTGCCCGAGGCCGCCGACCGGGTCGACGCCGTGCTCGACGGCACCGCCGACCTCGCCGCCGTCGACGAGCCCCGCCAGGTCTCGCGCCTCGCCGACCTCGGCGACGGCAAGGGCGTCACCGTGGTCGACGACCGCAACGGCGAGCGGCCGAAGGTCAACCTGGCCTTCGAGACGGGCCGGCCCCCGTTCGACCACATCAGCGCCCGCCGGGCCGTGGGCCTCGCCACCGACCGCGAGGAGATCCTCGACAAGGTGTTCGCCGGCCAGGGCACCGTCTCGCGGGGCATGCTCAGCGACACCTCGCCCTGGTTCAGCGACCACGCCCCGCCCGCCCGCGACCTCGACCGCTCGAAGGCCCAGGCCAAGCTCTACCTGGAGGAGACGGGCCAGCCGCTCACCTTCCAGCTGCTGGTGCCGCCGGACCCGACCCTCACCCACGTGGCGTCGATCTGGCGCCTGCAGCTCGCGCAGGCCGGCATCGAGGTCGAGCTCGTGCCCGTCGAGGGCCCGGCCCTCTATGCCGCGGCGCTCACCGGCCAGTACCAGGCGGCCCTGTCGGTGGGCTTCACCGAGCCCCACCCCGACCTCTACGAGCCGCTGTTCCGGGGCATCCCCGCCGAGCAGCCGGCGATCAACACCAACATCACCCGCTACGTGAACCCCGTGGTCACCAAGGCCTTCGCCGACGCCCGCGCCACCGCCGACGTGAGCCGCCAGGTCGACGACTACCGGGTCGTCCAGGAGCAGGTGTCGGTCGACGACCCCTACCTGTTCCTCGTGCAGGTCCGCAGCGTGGCCGTGGTGAGCGACCGCCTGCGCGACATGACCACGTGGGTGGCCGGGTCGGGTGCCGCCGAGCTCTCCGACGAGGCGGTCACGGTCTCGCTCGCCGAGCTCTGGCTGGCCGGCTGAGCCGACCCTCCACCCGGCGTCCCGCCGCTCTCCGGGCGGCCGTGGGTAGGTTGCCGCGCATGAGCGAGGCCGAGCTGCTGCCGTCCCGACCGCCGATGCGCACCGAGCGCGACTCGATGGGGGAGGTGCTCGTGCCGGCCGCCGCCAAGTTCGGGGCCCAGACCCAGCGCGCCGTCGAGAACTTCCCGATCTCGGGCGTGCCCATCGACCGCCGCCTGATCCGCGCCCTGGCCCTGGTGAAGGGCTCGGCGGCAGAGGTCAACGCGTCGCTGCGCGACGTCGCCGTCGACCGCCGCACCGCGGATGCCATCAGGGCGGCGGCGGACGAGGTGGCCGAGGGCGTGTGGGACGCCGAGTTCCCGGTCGACGTGTTCCAGACCGGCTCGGGCACGTCGTCGAACATGAACGCCAACGAGGTGATCGCCACGCTGGCGTCGGAGCGGCTGGGTGAGCCCGGCTCGGTGCACCCCAACGACCACGTGAACGCCTCGCAGAGCTCGAACGACGTGTTCCCCTCCGCGGTCCACCTCGCCACCGTGCAGTCGATCGCCGAGGAGCTGATCCCCGCGGTGGAGCACCTCCGGTCGTCGTTCGCCCGCCAGTCCCGGCGCTTCCGCTCGGTGGTGAAGGCCGGTCGCACCCACCTCATGGACGCCACGCCCGTCACCCTCGGCCAGGAGATGGGCGGCTACGCCGCGCAGCTCGGCGACGCGGCCCGCCGCCTCGAGCGAGCGCTGCCAGAGGTCGGGCGCCTGCCCCTCGGCGGCACGGCCGTCGGGACGGGCATCAACGCTCCCCGCACGTTCGCCCCGAAGGTCATCGCCCTGCTCGTCGAGCGCACCGGGCTGCCCCTCAGCGAGGCCCCCGACCACTTCGCCGCCCAGGGCGCCCGCGATGCGCTGGTGGTCGCCAGCGGCGAGCTGCGGGCGCTCGCCGCCGCGCTCATCAAGATCGCCAACGACCTCCGGTGGATGGCCTCGGGCCCGCGCACCGGGCTCGCCGAGATCCGCCTGCCCGACCTGCAGCCGGGCTCGTCGATCATGCCGGGCAAGGTGAACCCGGTGCTGTGCGAGGCCGTCACCCAGGTGGCCGCCCAGGTCTACGGCAACGACGCCGCGGTGGCGTTCGGGGCCAGCCAGGGCAACTTCGAGCTCAACGTCTACGTGCCGATGATGGCCCGCAACGTGCTCGAGTCGATCGGCCTGCTGGCCAACGTCTGCCGCCTGTTCGCCGACCGCTGCGTCGACGGCATCGAGGCCGACGAGGAGCGCTGCCTGGCCTACGCCGAGTCGTCACCGTCGCTGGGAACGTCGCTCAACCCGTTCGTCGGCTACGAGAAGGCGGCCGCGCTGGTGAAGGAGTCGGTGCGCACGGGGCGCAGCATCCGCGAGCTCGTGCTCGAGGAGGGGCTGATGGAGGCCGACGACCTCGACCGGGCCCTCGACGTGCTGGGGATGACGAAGGGCGGCGTGCGCCGCTGAGCGGCGCGGCTCCGGCTCAGCCGGCGACGGGAGTGCCGACGAACGGCGACGGGTCGCCGTTGGCGGGGATGGTGGGCAGCGTCCAGCCCATGCGGTCCGAGAGGTTCTCGGCCACGACGCGCCATGCCTCGGGGTTCCAGCCCTCACCGGCGGCCTCGACCTGGTGGTGCTGGTTGACGTGCACGAACGCCGGGAGGGTCTCGAGGCCGAACGCCTTCACCGCGGTGCGGTCGGGGTCGGCGAACACGAGGAACTCGTCGACGAAGTGGCCCATGAAGGTGCGGGCCTCGTCGACCGAGCAGGTGCAGAGGAAGGCGATGCGGACGTCGGCCTCGGCGTAGTGGCGCAGCACCCGGGCAGCCGACTCGAGCGCCCATGAGCTCTCGAGGGTGTACGGGTCGAGGGCGACGATGGCGAGGTGGAACGTGGTGGTCCACTCCGCGATCGTGCGGGGCGAGCCCGTGACGGGGGTGAGCGAAACGTCGGCCGGCACGTCGGTGGTCACGGCCCGAAACGTAGCGCGCGTGGCGTCGCGGTCGCGAACCTCGGCGCCCGGTCACGGGGCGCCTTGCGGAGGGCGGCTACCTTCTGGCCACCGCCACCCGGGCCCTGGCCCGACGACCCAGGGAGCCAGCGTGACCCACGTCCTCGCCGCGATCGGTTCGACCTCGTACAAGATCACGCTGCTGCTCCACATCCTGGCGGTCATCATCGCCTTCGCGCCGGCGTGGCTCACCCCGATCCTGTTCCGGATCGCCGGGCCCACCGACAAGAACACCTCGGACGCGCTGGGCCTCGCCGTGCTGCGGCTCTCGCTGCCGTTCGTCGCCATCGCCGGCATCCTCGGCTTCGGCCTCGCCGGCATGAGCGAGAAGGTCTACAAGATGAGCCAGACCTGGCTCATGGTGGCGATCATCCTCTGGCTGGTGCAGCTCGCGGTGCTGTTCTTCGTCGCCCGCCCCGGCTTCAAGGCGCTGTCGGCCGGCGACGCCGCCGCCCGGGGTCGGGTCATGGCCTCCACCGGCGTCACCCACCTCATCCTGCTGGTGATGCTCTACCTCATGATCTGGAAGCCGGGCCTCTGAGCCTGCGTCTGACGGCCGGCTGACGCCCAGGGCCTCGGTAGGGTCCCCGAGTGATGCACCCCGTCGAGCGCCTCCGCTACGTCGCCCGGGCCACCGGCTACCCGCAGAGCACCGTGGTCGCCGAGGCGGCCCGCGCGCTCGCGTCGTTCACCTCCGACCCCCAGGGTCTCGTCACGGCCTGCCGTCGACTGGTGTCGCGCCAGCCCGGCTCGGCCGCGCTGGTGTGGCTCTGCGCCCGGGTGCTCACCGCCGGCGACCCGCGTGCCGAGATCCGTGACGCCCTCGACCTGCTCGAGGGCGACCACACCCCGAACGAGCTGGCCCACGCCCTGCCCGAGGACGCCACCGTGCTGGTGGTCGGCTGGCCCGAGTTCGCCGAGGAGGCGCTGCCCCGGCGCGGCGACGTCGAAGTTCTGGCCGTCGACGTGCACGGCGAGGGCTCGGGCCTGGTGCGCCGACTGCTGCAGTCCGACGTCGACGCCATCGACGTGCCCCTCGCCGGCCTCGGTGCGGCGGCCGCCGAGGCCGACCTCGTGCTGCTCGAGGCGGGCGCGGTCGGGCCCACCGAGTTCCTCGCCGTGAGCGGCTCGCGGGCCGCGGCCGCGGTGGCTCGCCACAACGGTGCGCCGGTGTGGCTGGTGGCCGGCGTCGGCCGGCTCCTGCCCGAGCGCATGTGGCTGCCCGTGCGCGAGCGGGTGCTCACCGACGAGACCTGGGACGCCGACGACGAGGCCGTCCCCCTCGACCTGGTCGACAAGGTGGTGGGCCCCACCGGCCCGCTCGACGTCGACGCCGCGATCCGGCGCACCGACTGCCCGGTCGCCCCCGAGCTCTTCAAGGGCGACGTGATCTGATGCCGGTGCCGATGGTGATCGACACCGACGGGGGGATCGACGACGCGTCGGCCCTGTGGTGGGCGCTCACCTCACCCGAGGTCGACCTGGTCGGCGTCACCACCGTGCACGGCAACATCGACGCCGTCACCGCGGCCGCCAACGTGTGCCGCATCCTCGAGGCCGCGGGGCGCCCCGACATCCCCGTGGCGGTCGGCGCCGACGAGCCCTTCGCCGAGGCGCCCGAGATGCGCCCGGCCGACTTCATCCACGGCACCGACGGCATCGGCGAGACCAACCGCCCGCCGGCGGCGCACGGCCCGGTCGACGAGAGCGCCGACGAGCTGCTCGCCCGGCTGGTGGCCGAGGCCCCCGAGCCGATCACCCTCGTCACCATCGGGCCGCTCACCAACGTCGCCCACCGGGCGGCGGCCGACCCGGCCTGGGCCGCAGCGGTCGACCGGCTGGTGGTGATGGGCGGCTCGGTGAGCATGCCCGGCAACGCGAAGCCCGGGGCCGAGGCCAACATCGCCCACGACCCGGCCGCCGCTGCGGTGGTGGCCCACGCCGGCTGGGCCCGGCCCCCGCTCATGGTCGGCCTAGACGTCACCCACGTCGGCACCTTCACCGACCAGGAGTTCGCCCTCGTCGACGAGCGCCGCAACGCGGCGGCCGCCTACATGGCCGAGCCGCTGGCGTTCTACCGGCGCTTCGGCGGCACGTTCTGCGAGCCGGGCGAGTGCCCGCAGCACGACCTTCTGGCCGTCATGGCCGCGGTGCTGCCCGGGCTGGTGCACGGGCCGGTGCTGCCCATCGCCGTGCAGGACACCCCGGGCCCGGCGTGGGGCGTCGTGGTGGTCGACCGGCGCGTGCCGTTCTTCGAGCGGGCGGGCTCGGGGTCGGCCCAGCCCGTCACCGACGGGTTCTCGCCGTGGGAGCTCGGGCTCGAGGTCGACGTCGAGCGGTTCCGGGCCGAGGTCAGGCGCCTGTTCGGCGGGTGAGCACCGGCGGCACCGGCCAGGCGTCGTTGCCCGGGTTCAGGCTGGTGCCGGGGGCCACGACCTCGTCGACCGCCGCCAGCGCGGCGGAGGGCACGTCCTCGTCCCAGGCGTCGAGCAGGGCGGTGAGCTGGTCGAGGGTGCGGGCGCCGAGGAGCACGCTGGCCACGCCCGGCTCGGCGGCCACCCGGGCCAGCGCCAGCGCCGGCAGCGAGCAGCCGTGGTCGGCGGCGATCGTGGTGAGCGCGGCGACGGCGGTGAGCTTGGCCTCGTCGGTCGGGTCGACGAACGTGCCGGCGATCGAGCCCCGGGAGCCCTCGGGGGCGGGCTGGCCCGGCCGGTACTTGCCGGTGAGCCAACCACCGTTGAGGGGACTCCAGACGATCGCGGCCATCCCCAGCGAGGCGAGCGTGGGAAGCACCGCCTCGCGCGAGCGGACGAGCAGCGAGTAGGGCAGCTGGTCGCTGACCGGCCGCTCCACGCCGACCTCGTCGGCCGCCGCGCAGATGTCGGTGAGCATCTCGGCGGTGAGGACGGAGGTGCCCCAGCTGCGCACGAGGCCCCGGTCGCTCAGCCGGGCGATCGCCTCGAGCGTCTCCTCGACGGGCGTGGCCGGGTCGGGGCGGTGGAGCTGGTAGAGCTCGACGTGGTCGGTGCCGAGGCGGCGCAGGCTGTGCTCGCACGCCCGCTCGACCCACGGGGCCGAGAGCCCGCCACCCTCCTCGGGCGAGTGCACCGGCAGGCCGACCTTGGTGGCCAGCACCACGCGGTCGCGCCGCCCGGCCAGCGCCCGGCCCACGATCTCCTCGGCCAGACCGTCGCCGTAGGCGTCGGCGGTGTCGATCAGGTCGATCCCGCGCTCGAGGGCCCGGTGGACGATGGCCACGCACTCGTCGGGGTCGGCCGCGGGCGAGGCGAAGGCCATGGTGCCGAGGCCGATGGCGGGGACCTCCGGGCCGGTGGCCCCGAGCGGCCGGCGGGGGAGTGGCGGGGACGATGTCATGCGCGCTTACGGTACTCCCACGCTCCCTCCCTCTGGTTCAGCACGTCGCCCCTGGGTTCACGAACCGAACCAGAGGCTCGGGGCGGGCCCGGGGTGGGAGTGCCCCGGTAGGGTGCACCGCATGGGTGAACTCGTCTCCTTCCCGAGCAACGGCCACGAGGCGGGCGGCTACCTCGCCGTCCCGGTGTCGGGCAGCGGCCCCGGCCTGGTGGTCATCCAGGAGTGGTGGGGCCTGGTGCCCCACATCGAGGACGTCTGCGACCGCTTCGCCGCCGAGGGCTTCGTGGCCCTCGCGCCCGACCTCTACCACGGCGCCTCGGTGAGCAACGCCGAGCCTGACGAGGCCGGCAAGCTCATGATGGCGCTCAACACCGACCAGGCCGTGAAGGACATGAGCGGCGCGGTCGACTTCCTCCTCGGCCACGACGCCGTCACCACCGCCCACGTCGGCGTCACCGGCTTCTGCATGGGTGGCGGACTGGCTCTCGCCCTGGCCTGCGCCCGGCCCGACGCGGTGAGCGCCTGCTGCCCGTTCTACGGCGTCATGCCGTGGCCCACCCTGCAGCCCGACTACTCGAAGATCGAGGCGTCGATCCTCGGCCACTTCGCCGAGGGCGACTCGATGTTCAACCCGGAGATGGTGCGCGAGCTCGACGACCGGCTGCGGGCCGAGGGCAAGGAGGTCGAGTTCGTGATCCACCCGGCCACCCAGCACGCCTTCTTCAACGACACCCGGCCCGAGGTCTACGACGCCGAGGCGTCGGCCGCGGCGTGGACCTCGGTGGTGCCGTTCCTGAAGGCCAACATCACCTGAGCGGAGCCCGCGTGGCCGAGGCCGTCAGCACCCCGATCGTCGACCGCTACCTCGAGCTGGGCCTCCGTCTGGGCCGTCACGTCGACGGCTTCGTCGACGCCTACTACGGACCGGCCGCCCTCGCCGCGGCCGTCGACGCCGAGCCCGTCGCGCCACCCGAGCGCCTCGAGGCCGATGCCGCGGCCCTCCTCGCCGACCTCGACGCCGGGGTCGACGCCGACGTGCTCGACGCCGGCCGGCGCCGGTGGCTGCGGGCCCAGGTCGTCGGGCTCCACACCAGCGCGCGGAAGTTGGCCGGCGAACCGATCGGCTACGCCGACGAGGTCGAGCTCTGCTACGGCGTGCGCCCCACCTTTCGCGACGAGGACGGCTTCGCCGCCGCCCACCGCCGCCTCGACGAGGCCCTGCCCGGCTCGGGCGACGTGCGCGACCGCGTGATCGCCTGGCGCGAGGCGCAGGCCATCCCGGTCGAGAAGCTCGAGCCGGCGTTGCGCTCGCTGGCCGACGACTTCCGTGAGCGCACCCAACGCCACTTCGGCCTGCCCGAGGGCGAGCACGTCACGTGGGAGCTCGCCCACGACCAGCCGTGGTCGGGCTTCAACTACTACGAGGGCGGCCTGCGCAGCCGGGTGGCGATCAACACCGACCTGCCCGTGCTCTCCACGAGCATCGCCCACCTCGTCGCCCACGAGGCCTACCCGGGCCACCACACCGAGCACTCCCGCAAGGAGGCCGGCCTGGTGCGCACGCGCGGCTGGCAGGAGGAGACGATCTTCCTGGTGGGCACGCCTCAGTGCCTCCTGGCCGAGGGCCTGGCCGACCTGGCGCTCGAGGTCGTGGCCGGTGCCGAGCCCGAGGCGGTGGTCGCCGAGCACCTGCGGCCACTCGGCCTCACCTACGACCCCGAGGTCGTGGCTGCCGTGCGGGTGGCGTCGGAGTCGCTCGACGCGGTCCGGGCCAACGCCGCCTGGCTGCTGCACGCCGACGGCCGGCCGGTCGACGACGTGGTGGCCTACCTCGAGCGCTGGGGCCTCCAGCCCCGGGCCCGGGCCGAGAAGTCGGTGCAGTTCCTCACCTCCGACACCTGGCGGGCCTACATCTCCTGCTACGTCGAGGGCCTGCCGCTGTGCCGGGGCTACGTGCAGGGCGACCCTGCCCGGTTCGCCACCCTGCTCACCGAGCAGCTCGTGCCTGCCGACCTCGCCGCGGCATGACGTTCCGGCGCCGATCGACGGGGGTGGCCGCGGTCGTCATGGCGCTGGCCCTGGTCGCGTCCGTCGTCGCCGCCGGTGCGAGCCGAGCGGCCGCGGGCCCCTCGGTGCCGAGCGCCACCTGCACCACGCCCTCCACCGTCACCGGCTTCACCCCCCAGCAGCTGGCCCAGCGCTACGGCATCGCGCCGCTCGTGGCGTCGGGCGCCGATGGGCGGGGCGTCACCATCGTGATCCTCGAACAGGGCCAGTCGGCCGACCTCTCGACGCTCGCCACCTGGGAGGCCTGCATGGGCGTCACCGGCCCCCAGGTCACCCAGACGCTGGTGGGTGGTGGGTCGATGCCCGCCAACGGCGACGAGGCCCAGGCCGACGTCGAGGTCGTGGCCGGGCTGGTGCCCGGTGCCGACGTGCGGGTGCTGGTCACCAATGGCTCGATGACCTCGCTGTGGGACGCGGTGCTCGACCCGTCCCTCACCGGCGGCCGCACGCCCGACATCGTCTCGTCGAGCTACGGCAAGTGCGAGTCCGCTGCGGTGTCGTCCGGCGAGGTCACCGCCGGCGACGCCGCCATCGCCCGCATGGCCGCGGCGGGCATCTGGTTCCTGAAGTCGGCGGGCGACGAGGGCTCCGACGACTGCCGGCCCAAGGACACGTGCCCGCCCACGCCCGGTTCGCCGAACGTGGAGTACCCGACCTCCAACCCGCTCGTCACTGGCGTCGGAGGCACCCAGATCGACTCCGGCGCCACCACCGGCACGGCCTCGGTGTGGAACAAGCTCGAGCCCCCGAGCTGCCTCGGCGGGGGCGGCGGGCAGAGCGTGCTCTACCAGCGACCGGCCTTCCAGGCGGGCGTCGGCCCGGCAGCCGTGACGGGGAGGATGGTGCCCGACATCACCGGGCTGGCGGGCGAGCCCGCCTACCAGATCCTCCATCCCGACGGCTGGTCCCGCATCGTCGGCACCAGCCTCTCGACGCCGCTCTACGCCGCCGGGATGGCCGCGGTGCGCTCGCAGCTCCTCTCGGTCGGCCTGCCCGTGCCCGCCTCGCTCAACGAGGTGCTCTACCGGGCCGCCGCCGACCCGGCCACCTACGCGGCCGTGTTCGACGACGTCGTCCTGGGCGACGACGACCTGCTCGGCGTCGGGTGCTGCACGGCCACCGCCGGCTACGACATGGCGTCCGGGCTCGGCGAGGTGCACCTCGACGCGCTGGCCGCCTGGCTGGTGGCCGAGCTGTCGCCCACCACGACGACCACCACCACCCCGGCCCCGCCCGCCGCCGTCGTGCCCTCGTTCACGGGCTGACGCCTTCGATCCGCGACCTACCGACGGGTAGGTTCTGGGTCATGCGGAACCCCAAGGACTTCTTCCGGCCCCTCGCCGTCGGCGCCCCGGCGCCCCTGCGGGAGATCCCGGTCAAGCCGTCGCGGATGATCCACTTCTTCCCGCCCCACCTCGAGAAGGTGGTGGCCAAGCTGCCCGAGATCGCCCCGACGGTCGACGTGCTGCTCGCCAACCTCGAGGACGCCATCCCGGCCGACGCCAAGGACGCCGCCCGCGCCGGGCTGGTGCAGGTGGGCCGCACCGTCGACTTCGGCTCCACCCAGTTCTGGACCCGCATCAACTCGCTCGACTCGCCGTGGGTGCTCGACGACATCTCCGCCGCCGTGCTCGAGGTCGGCGACAAGCTCGACGTGATCATGGTGCCCAAGGTCGAGGGCCCCGAGGACATCCACTACGTCGACCGGCTGCTCGCCCAGCTCGAGGCCAAGGCCGGGCTCGACCGCCCGATCCTCGTGCACGCCATCCTCGAGACGGCCCGTGGCGTCGCCAACGTCGAGGAGATCTGCGCGGCCAGCCCCCGCATGCAGGGCCTCTCGCTCGGTCCCGCCGACCTCGCCGCCAACCGCCGCATGAAGACCACCCGCGTCGGCGGCGGCCACCCCGGCTACCTCGTCCGCCAGGACCCGGTCGACGGCGACATCGAGGGTGCCCGCACGATCTACCAGCAGGACCTGTGGCACTACACGATCGCCCGCATGGTCGACGCCTGCGCGGCCAACGGGATCCTCCCGTACTACGGGCCCTTCGGCGACATCAAGGACGTCGTGGCCTGCGAGGACCAGTTCCGCAACGCCTTCCTGCTCGGCTGCGTCGGTGCGTGGAGCCTGCACCCGGTGCAGATCGCCATCGCCAAGCGCGTGTTCAGCCCCGACCCGGCCGACGTCGAGCACGCCAAGCGGGTGATCGAGGCCATGGGCGACGGGACCGGCGCCATCATCCTCGACGGCAAGATGGAGGACGACGCCTCGGTGAAGCAGTGCAAGGTCATGGTCGAGCTGGCCGAGGCCCTCGCCGCCGACGACCCCGAGCTCGCCGCCGCCTACGGCTTCTGACCCCCCTGGAGACCCTGATGAGTGACGCACTGCGGCCCCGGCGGTCGGTGCTCTACATGCCCGGCGCCAACGAGCGGGCCCTCGAGAAGGCCAAGGGCATCCCCGCCGACGCCCTCATCCTCGACCTCGAGGACGCCGTCGCCCCCGACGCCAAGCCCGAGGCCCGCGAGCGCGTGTGTGCCGCCGTGCAGAGCGGCGAGTACGGCGCCAAGGAGCTCACCATCCGCATCAACGGGCTCGGCACCGAGTGGCACGAGGCCGACCTCGCCGCCGCCTGCGCCGCCGGCCCCGACGGCATCGTCGTGCCGAAGGTGAACTCGGCCGCCGAGGTGGCCCGCCTGGTCGACGCCATGGAGGCCGCCGGCGCCCCCGAGCACACCCGGCTGTGGGCGATGCTCGAGACACCGGTCGCCATCCTGCACGCCGAGGAGATCGCCACCGCCTCGGCCCGCCTGGCCGTGCTGATCATGGGCACCAACGACCTGGCCAAGGAGCTCCACGCCGAGCACGTGCCGGGCCGGGCCCCGCTGCTGTTCGGGCTGCAGGCGTGCCTCACCGCCGCGCGCCTCGCCGACAAGGTGATCCTCGACGGCGTCTACAACGACATCAAGGACGACGACGGCTTCCGGGCCGAGTGCGTGCAGGGCCGCCAGTTCGGCTTCGACGGCAAGACCCTCATCCACCCGAGCCAGGTCGAGCCGTGCAACGAGGTGTTCGCGCCCAGCGACGACGAGGTCGCCTCGTCGCGCGAGATCATCGCCGCCTTCGAGGAGGCCCAGGCCGAGGGCCGTGGCGTCGTCACCGTGAACGGCCGGATGATCGAGAACCTGCACGTCGACAACGCCCGCCGCATCCTGGCCGTCGCCGACGCCATCGCCGCCCTGGGCTGAGCCTCGCCCGTCAGCGGGCGCGCAGCGCCTCGCCCATCCGGCCCACGACCATCCCGAGGATCTCGGGCGAGGTCGCGAAGTTGAGGCGCACGCACTGCTCCTGGCCGGCGCCGAAAGCGTGGCCGTCGTTCACCGCGACCTTCGCCTGGTGCAGGAAGAACGAGCCCGGGTCGTCGAGGCCGAGCGCCGAGCAGTCGAGCCAGGCCAGGTAGGTGGCGTCGGGGGAGCGGTGCACCACGCCGGGCAGCTCGTCGGCCACCAGCTGGGCCAGCAGCGAGCGGTTGGCGTCGAGCACGACCCGCAGCTCGTCGAGCCACGGGCCGCCCTCGTCGTAGGCGGCGATCGACGCGGCCACCCCGATCGGCGTGGCGGCGGGAACGGCGAAGCCCGAGAGGCCCCGCCACCAGGTGGCCGCCTCGTGGCTGGTGGTGACCACCTGGGCGCACTTGAGGCCGGGGATGTTCCAGGCCTTCGACGCCGACGTGACGGTGGTGCTGTGGGCGGCGGCCGCCTCCGAGACCGTGGAGTAGGGCGTGTAGCGGTGGCCCGGGTGCACGAGAGGGGCGTGGAGCTCGTCGGCCACCACCGCCGCGCCGTGGCGCTCGACGACCTCGGCCAGCGCGGTCAGCTCGGCGGTGTCGTAGGCCCGGCCGATCGGGTTGTGGGGGTTGCAGAGCAGCACGCCCCGGGCACCCGCGGCCAGTGCGGCGTCGATGGCGTCGAGGTCGAGCGTGGGCCGCCCGGTGCCGTCGTCGACCACCGGCACCTCCACGACCGGCCGGCCGCCGAGGGTGACGACGTCGAAGAACGGCGGGTACGCCGGGGTGGGCACGATCACCGGCGCGCCCTCGGGCACGTGGTGGTCGAGGCCGGCGGCGATGCCGACGAGCACGTCGGCCACCGGGAAGATGCGCTCGGGCCGCACCTCCCAGCCGTGGGCCCGGGCGAGGAACCCGGCGGTGGCGCGCGTGAGGGGCGAGAGGTCGGCCTCGAGGTAGCCGAAGTCCTGGCGCTCGACCGCCTCGCGCACGGCGGCCCGCACGACCCCCGCGGCGTCGAAGTCCATCTCCGCGACCCACGCCGCCAGCACGTCGGGGCCGTGGAGGGTCCACTTCACCGTGCGCCGGCGCCGCACCGCCTCGAGGTCGACGTCGAACGCACCCATCCGCCCATCATGCCCGCCCCCACCGCGGAGCTGGCTCGCTTCGCGTCGTCCGGACCACCGGGTTCGAGCCAGCTCCCGCAGGGCTGGCTCGGATCGCGCCCCTGGAGGGGCCGGCTTCGAGCCAGCTGCGAAGGAAGGGTGGGCTACTGGACGGCCTCGACGAGGCGGCGGGCGATGACCTTCAGGCAGAGGGTCTCGTCGGCGCCCTCGAAGATCGAGAGCACCCGGGCGTCGACGTAGTAGCGCGACACCTTGTACTCCTCGGCGTAGCCCATGCCGCCGTGGATCTGCATCGCCTCGCGGGTGACCCACTCGGCGGCCTTGCAGACGTAGGCCTTCACCATCGACGCCTCGAGCTGGCCCTCGCCCCGGGCCACCATGCGGGCGACCTCGTAGGCGGCCTGGCGGGCGGCCTGGATGAGCACCACCATGCGGCCGAGCTTGGCCTTGGTGAGCTGGTAGGTGTGGATCGGCTGGCCGAACACCACCCGGTCCAGTGAGTACTGGCGGGCCTCCTCGTAGGCGGCCTGCATCACGCCCACCGCGCGGGCGGCCGTCTGCAGGCGGCCGTTCTCGAAGGCGGCCATCTGGCTGTAGAAGCCGCGGCCCACGCCCTCGGCCCCGCCGACCTGGTTCTCGGACGACACGAACCAGCTGTCGAAGGCGACCTCGTAGGAGTGCATGCCCCGGTAGCCGATCGTGTCGATGGCCCGGCCCTCCATCTTCCCGCCGCCGGGGGCGCCGCCGTCGGTGCCCGCCTCCTGGGTGAAGGCGAAGCCGTGGCCCTCGCCCCGGGGCTTGGGCACCACGAACAGGGTGAGGCCCCGGTGGGTGACGCTCTTGTCGGGGTCGGTGCGGGCCAGCAGCATCAGCACGTCGGCCCGGGCGCCGAAGGTGCACCAGGTCTTGACGCCGTTGATCAGCCAGCCGCCCTCGGTGGGGGTGGCGGTGACCTTCACGCCGGCCACGTCGGAGCCGTAGTCGGGCTCGGTGACGGCGACGGCGGCCATGACCTCGGCCGAGGCGAGCTTGGGCAGCCAGTACTGCTTCTGCTCCTCGGTGCCGCCGGCGAGCAGGCCGCGGGTGAGGATCTCGGGGCGGGTGATGAGCGAGCCTCCGGCGCCGAGCGACGCCCGGGAGAGCTCCTCGGTGGCCACGACCATGCCGAGGTACTCGCTCTCGCCGCCCTCGGAGTAGCCGTCGTACTCGACGGGCACCGACAGGCCGAAGCCGCCGAGCTCGGCGAGGCCCTGGATGATCTCCTCGGGGATGTCGGCGTTCTCGCGGTGGATGTGCTCGGCCGCCGGGGCGATCTCGTTCTCGGCGAAGCGGCGGAAGGTGTCCTGCACCAGCTCGAAGTCGTCGTCGAGGTGGCGGGGGCCGGGGGTGTCGGCCAGCGACGCCAGGAACTCGGGGTCGCGGTAGGTGCTGACGAAGGCCCGGGTGCCGTCGAGCACGCCGACCTCGACGCCCCACTCGGCCTCGCGGCCGAACAGCTTGGGCACGAGCTCGCCGATGAGGTCGGCGACGTAGGCGCACGCCAGCTGGGCCTCGAGCTCGCCCTTGGCGCCGTAGTCGAGCATCGCCCGTGCGGTGCTCACGGTGGCGGCGGCGTGGGCCAGCTCGTAGGCCACGACCTGGTTGGCGTCGGGCCCACCGGCCTCGGCGAGGCGGCGGGTGCCCGCCTTCACGACGCCGTCGGCGGCGTCGAGGGCGGCAGCGGCGGCGGTGAGGTCCGGGGCGGTCATGACCCCGACGTTACCCGTCGGTCACCTACGGCTTCCCATCGACCGGAGGGGTGTGACGGACCGCTCGTCAGGCGTGCACGGGACGCAGGAACCGTCCGGGCCGGGCGTCGGTGGCGGCGCCGTCGAGCCACGTCGGCACGCCGGCGGCCACGGTCGCGCGGAACCCCGCCGGCTCGCGCACGAGCCGCCACGTGCCGTAGGGGACGTCGTCGCGCCGTGTCTCGCGGCCCAGCTCGATCTCGTCGAGGGCGAACACGGCGAGGTCGCCGACCTTGCCGGGGGCGATGACGCCCCGGTCGTGCAGGCCGAAGAACCCGGCGGGGCGCCCGGTGAGCGCGTGCACGCCCTCCTCGACGGAGATCAGCCCGGCGTCGCGCACGTAGTGGGTGAGCAGGTAGACGTGCTCGCCGGCGGCGGCGAACAGCTGCTGGTGGGCGCCGCTGTCGTTGATGTTGGGGAGCGTGCGGGGCTCGCGCAGGGCCCGCACGATGTCGCCCTCGTCGAGCTGCTCGGGCACGCCCACCATCAGCGAGCCGACGCCGTTGGCGAGCACCCACTCGGCCAGCGCGTCGGAGACGTGCAGCCCGCGCTGGTCGGCGAAGTCGGCGAGCGAGATGCCCACCGGCCCGGCGCCGGTCTCGGACTGGCTGAGGATCATCTCGTGGGGCCGGTCGACCCGCGAGAGCGACGAGCGCGTGCGGTTGTCCCAGTCGGTGCGGGCCCGGTCGCGCCACGCCGGGTCGGCCAGCAGGGCCAGCTTCTGGTCGGCGGGGCCGTTCACCCACTCGTTCCACGCCGGCACCCGCTGGAACACGATCGAGCGCTCGAAGCTGAAGAAGGGCGCCAGCGGCTTGAACGCGACGGCCGGCCACAGGTCGGCGCCCTCGGCCTGGATGCGGTGGTGGGCGTCCCACACCACCGGGCGGTGGTCGGCGTCGCGCACGTTCATCGGGATGCCGGGCCACTGGCCGCGCACCCCGCCTGCGGCCACGAGCAGCCGGGCGATGCGCTCGGCGTCGGCGACGTCGTGCTCGCGGTCGTTGAACCGCGTGATGCACTGCACCGTCGCCGGGCGGTGGCGGGCGACGACCTGGAACAGGGCGAGCAGCTCGTCGTCGTCGGCGAACCAGCCCGGCACCGGGCGCAGGGTGCGGTCCTTGTCGAACGTGTTGAGCGACAGCCCCAGCGCCCCGACGGCGAGGCCCTCGTCGAGCACCTCGCACATGCGGGTGATCTCGGCGGGGGTCGCGGCGCGCTCCCATGCCTCGGGGCCCATCACGTAGGTGCGCAGCGCCAGGTGGCCGACGTAGCCGCCGCAGTGCACCGAGGTGGGCCGGCCCTCGAGCGCCCGCACGTACTCGGGCCACCGCTCCCAGGTCCAGGGGATGAGCCGCTCCATCGCCTCCAGCGGCAGGTCCTCGAGGAAGCACAGCAGGTCGACGATCTCGTCGCGCTGGTCGCCGGCGAGCGGGGCGATGGAGTTGCCGCAGTTGCCGAACACCATCGACGTGTTGCCGGAGGCGGGCAGGGGGTCGAGCCCATCGTCCCACCACATGGCGCCGTCGAGGTGGGTGTGGTTGTCGATGATCCCCGGGATCACGTAGGCGCCGGCGGCGTCGATCTGCTGCTCGCCGTCGGGGGCCAGGCCCGGCCCGACCTCGGTGATGACGCCGTCGCGCACTCGGACGTCGGCCTCGAACGCCGGCGCACCGGTGCCGTCGACGACGGTGCCGCCGCGGATGATCACGTCCCCCATGTGCCCTCCTCCTCGGGGCCCCACCATACGGTGGCTCCCCGACCTCGCCGAAGGTTGCCGTGGCAAGCTTCGACGATGGATCCCTTCGCTCCCATCGCCGCCCAGCGCCGCGCCGTCGCCGACCTGCTCGACGGGCTGACGCAGGAGGAGTGGGCGGTGCGCAGCCTGTGCGACGCGTGGACGGTCCACGACCTGACCGCCCACCTCGTGCTGCCGTTCGAGACGTCGCTCCCGAGGTTCGCGCTGGCGATGGTCCGCGCCCGCGGCAACTTCGACCGGGCGAGCGAGGCGCTCACCGCCAAGGTCGCCGCCGCGCCGTCGGCCGAGCTGGTCGCGAAGCTCCGCGAGAACGCGGACAGCCACTTCACGCCGCCGGGCCAGGACTGGCACGCGCCGCTCACCGACAACTACGTGCACACCCAGGACATCTGCATCCCGCTCGGCCTCGCCGCCCCGGCCGACCCGGCGCAGTGGCCGGTGATCCTCGACTTCCTGCTGAGCAAGAAGGCCCGCGGCCCGTTCGTGGCCCGTGAGCTGCCGGCCGTGGCGCTCACCGCGACCGACGTGGGCTGGTCGGCGGGGGAGGGCCCGGAGGTCACCGCGCCAGCCGCCGCGCTCGTGATGGTGCTCGTCGGCCGTCGGGCCACGATCGACCAGCTCGAGGGCCCGGGCGCCGCCACCCTCGCCG
This sequence comes from uncultured Actinomycetes bacterium, assembly GCA_945957335.1. Taxonomy (GTDB): domain Bacteria; phylum Actinomycetota; class Acidimicrobiia; order Acidimicrobiales; family Acidimicrobilacustridaceae; genus CAMFLJ01. The sequence goes on from CAMFLJ010000010.1 coordinate 18,809, forward strand.
GATGGGCGGCTGGCTCGTAGGTGGGGGTGCGGTCGTAGGCTGCGCCCGCCGCACCCGAGCGCAGGAGAGACCCGCCGTGACCGTGATCGATCGACCCTTCGGCCGCCACTTCGAGGACTTCGAGGTCGGCGACGTGTACCGCCACTGGCCCGGGAAGACCATCACCGAGGCCGACGACCACCTCTTCTGCATGATCACCATGAACCACCACCCGACGCACACGAACAACTGGTTCGCGGAGAACGAGTCGCCGATGGGCAAGCCGCTGGTGGTGGGCAACCTCGTCTACTCGTTGGTGCTCGGCATGAGCGTGCCCGACGTGAGCGGCGCCGCCATCGCCAACCTCGAGGTCGAGACCCTCAAGCACGCCAAGCCCACGTTCCACGGCGACACCATCTACGCCGTCACCCGCGTGCTCGAGAAGAAGGAGACCTCCGACGGCAAGCGGGGGATCGTCACCGTGGAGACCAAGGGCATCAACCAGCGCTCCGAGGAGGTCTGCTACTTCCGGCGCCGGGTGATGGTCTGGAAGCGCGAGTTCGCGCCGCAGCGCGGCCTGCCCTACACCGACGACGTCTTCGTCGACGAGTAGCGGCGGCGCGGGCCCGGTGGCCGAGGAGCACATCCCCGAGGCGGCGGCGCAGGGCTTCGGCCAGGGCGCCGAGGCCTACGAGTCGGCCCGCCCGTCGTACCCGCCCGACGCCGTCGGCGAGATCGCACGGGTCTGCGCGCTCGGGCCCGGCCGCCGCGTGCTCGACCTGGCGGCCGGCACCGGCAAGCTCACGCGCTTGCTGGTGCCCGCCGGGGCCGAGGTGGTGGCCGTCGAGCCCGTCGCCGCCATGCGCGAGGTGCTCGGCTCGGTCCTCCCGGGCGTCGAGGCGCTCGACGGCACGGCGGAGTCGATCCCGCTGCCCGACGCCTCGGTCGATGCCGTGACCGTTGCCCAGGCGTTCCACTGGTTCGACGCCCCCGTGGCCCTCGCCGAGATCGCCCGCGTGCTGCGGCCCGGCGGCGCCCTCGTGCTGGTCTGGAACACCCGCGACCGCTCGGTCGACTGGGTGCAGCGCTGGAGCGACCTGCTCGTCGAGGGCGACGGCGACCGGCCCTTCGACCGCTACGTCGACGTCGACTACGCGGCGGTCGTGGCGGCCGCGGGCGACGGCGCCTTCACCCCGGTCGAGCGGTGGCGCACGAGCTGGGTCCAGCCCAGCAGCCCCGAGCTGCTCGTCGAGCGGTCGGCCTCGGTGAGCGTCGTCGGTGCGCTGCCGTCCGACGAGCGCGAGGTCGTCCTCGACCGCGTGCGCGAGCTCACGCGCACCCACCCCGACCTGGCCGGGCGGGAGGGCTTCGGCTTCCCGTACGACACCACGGTCTGGTCGTGCCGCCGGGTGTGAGCGCCCCCGGCTACGAGCTGCTCGGGTGGTGGGAGGCCGAGCGCCGCGACCTGCCCTGGCGGGCCACCCGCGACCCGTGGGCCGTGCTGGTCAGCGAGCTGATGCTCCAGCAGACCCAGGTGGCGCGTGTCGAGCCTCGCTGGCACCGCTTCCTCGAGCGGTTCCCGACCCCGGCCGCCTGCGCGGCCGCCGGCCCGGGCGCGGTGGTCGAGGAGTGGGCCGGCCTCGGCTACAACCGCCGGGCGGTGAACCTGCACCGGTGCGCGGTGGCGGTCGTCGACGAGCACGGCGGCCGCTTCCCCGACGACCTCGCCGCGCTGCTCGCCCTCCCCGGCATCGGCCCCTACACGGCCCGGGCGGTGCTGGCCTTCGCCTTCGAGCGTGACGTCGCCGTGGTCGACACCAACGTGGGGCGCATCCTCGCCCGCACCGCCGGTCGCCGCCTCGGCGCCCGCGACGCGCAGGAGCGGGCCGACTCGCTCGTCCCGGAGGGCGAGGGCTGGGCCTGGAACCAGGCGATGCTCGACCTCGGCGCCACCGTCTGCTCGAAGCGCTCACCCGCCTGCGATCGCTGCCCGGTGGCCGCCAGCTGCGCGTGGGCGCTCGCCGGGCGGCCCGGGCCCGACCCGGCCCTGGGCTCGCATGCCGTGAGCCGGGGCCAGAGCCGCTTCGAGGGCTCGTTCCGCCAGGGCCGGTCCCGGCTGCTCGACGTCCTCCGCCTCGGGAGCCCGGTGCCCCCGGCGGCGTGGGCGGCCGCGTGCGGCTGGGACGGCCGGCCCGACGGGGCCGTCGACGCCGAGCGGGCGGCGGCGTCGCTGGTGGCCGACGGCCTGGCGGTCCGGCTGGCCGACGGGAGCCTGCGCCTCCCGTAGACAGGCTCCCGTGTGAGAGTTGTCACTGGGGGTTCACTCGGAGGTAACCGGTGGCCTAGCCTTCCCTCCACGCTTCGGGGGAGGCCGAGTGGACGTCACATTCTTCGGGGTGCGGGGCTCTACGCCCTGTGCCGGCGAGAGCACAGCGCGCTACGGCGGCAACACGTCGTGCGTCGTCCTGTCGTCGCCCGGCCACGAGCCGATCCTGTTCGACCTCGGCACGGGCCTGCGCTACTTCGGCCAGTGCGTCCCCGCCGGCCAGCCGCTCCGGGCCCACGCCCTCGTGACCCACCTCCACTGGGACCACGTGCAGGGCCTGCCCTTCTGCCCGCCGCTGCTGCGCCGCGGCTCGCGGCTCGAGGTCGTCGGCCCCGCCCACGAGGGCGTCGACTTCGGTGAGGCCTTCGACCAGCTGATGCGTCCGCCCTACTTCCCGGTGCGCGCCCACCAGCTCGAGAGCGAGATCACCTTCACCACGATGGAGCCGGGCGAGGCGAGGCTGATCGCCGGCGCCACCGTCACCGCCGCCCACGTGCCCCACACCGACACCACCTTCGGCTACCGGGTCGAGCGCGACGGCGTGTCGGTCGCCTACGTGAGCGACCACCAGCAGCCGGCCGACCCCGAGCACGTCGACCCGGCGGTGCTCGAGCTGTGCCGCGGGGTCGATCTTCTGATCCACGACGCCCAGTACACCGAGGCCGAGTTCGCGGCGAAGTCCACGTGGGGCCACTGCACCATCGGCTACGCCATGCACGTGGCGGCCACCGCCGGCGCCAAGCGGCTCGTGCTCTTCCACCACGACCCCGAGCACGACGACGACACCCTCGACCTGCTGGCGCTGGCCGCGGCCGAGAGCGGCGCCCGCCTCGGCCTCGACCAGGTGATCGTCGCCGCCGAGGGTCTCCGCGTCGCGCTTCGCCCCCAGCGGGCCACCGTCACGGCCGCGGTGGGCCGGGCCTAAGCTCCACCGCTCGTGAGCGAACATCCCGACGGCCCCACCTTCGATTCCGCCAAGTACCGCCAGGTCCTCGGCCACTTCCCGACCGGTGTCACGGTCATCACCGCGATCACCGACGGGACCCCGGTGGGCATGGCGATCGGCTCGTTCGCGTCGCTGTCGCTCGATCCGGCCCAGGTGCTGTTCTGCCCGGCCAAGACCTCGAGCAGCTGGCCGAAGATCCAGGCCGCCGGCAAGTTCTGCGTGAACATCCTCTCCGAGGACCAGGAGGACGTCAGCCGCGTCTTCGCCTCCAAGGCCGACGACAAGTTCGCCGAGATCGGCTGGCGCCGGTCGGGCAACGGCTCGCCCATCATCGACGGCGTGCTGGCCTACATCGACTGCGACATCGCCGGTGTGCTCGACGGTGGCGACCACGACATCGTCGTCGGCGCGGTGAACGACCTCGAGGTCCGCCACGAGGGTGGCCCGCTGGTGTTCTTCCGCGGCGGCTACGGCCGGGTCACCTTCTAGGGCCGTGCCGATCTACGCGCTGGGCGAGGTCGAGCCGAGGATCCACCCCGACGCGTTCGTCCACCCCGACGCGGTCGTGATCGGCGACGTCGAGATCGGCCCCGAGTCGTCGATCTGGCCGTGCGCCGTGCTCCGGGGTGACAACGGCGGCATCCGCATCGGGGCCCGCACGTCGATCCAGGACGGCTCGGTCATCCACTGCATCCCGCCCGTGCCGACCGTCGTCGGCGACGACTGCGTGATCGGCCACATGGTGCACCTCGAGGGCTGCACGGTGGAGGACGCCGCCCTCGTCGGCAACGGCGCCGTGGTGCTGCACTTCGCCACGATCCGCACGGGCGCCCTGGTGGGCTCCAACGCGGTGGTCACCGACAACACCGACGTGCCCACCGGCTTCATGGCCCTCGGCGTGCCGGCCAAGCTCCGCGAGGGCGGCGACAAGCTCGCCCGCATCCGCGACGACGCCTGGACCTACGTCGAGAAGTGCCGTCGCTACAAGGCCGAGCTGCGCCGCATCGACTGATCGGTGCCGGGGGCCCGAGCGTGGCTCAGGTGCCGGAGCCGGCCGCCCCGGAGCCCAGCCAGGTGAACGGGCCCCAGTGGATGTTGCGCAGCACCCAGAACGCCACGACCACCACGCCGGCGGCGATGCCCCAGGCAGCGGGGTGCTTCACCCGGAGCGTGGGCCTGCCCCGCAGCGTGCGCACCTTGTTGACCGCCAGCCACACCACCGCGGCCACGGCGGCCACGACGAACAGGGCGTTGTGGTCGAGGGCCCGCACCGGGTGCCCGGTGAGTAGCGCGTGCAGCGCACGGGTGATCCCGCAGCCGGGGCAGTCGAGCCCGGTCATGGCCTTGAACGGGCACACCGGGTACCACGACGCCGGCTTGTTGGGGTCGGAGATCGCCAGGTAGGCGCAGCCCGCCGCGGTCGCGCCGGCCAGCATCCAGGTGGTGGCCCGGGTGGTGGGCGTGCGCCGGTGGACGGGCCGGGCGGCCGGGGCGTCCGTGTCGTCGTCGTCGCCGACGGGTGACCCGTGGGGGGCGGTGGGCGGCGGGGCCGGCAGCACGAGGGCGAGTGTAGGCCCGGGTGCGCGGGGGAGGGCGGCCCCTGTCTAGGGTGCCGGACCATGGATCTCGGACGCGTCGGCATCTGGCAGTACCAGCTCGATCAGGTTCCCTCCTCGAAGGCGAAGGAGATCGCCGCCGAGGTGGAGGAGATGGGCTACGGCACGTGCGCGCTGGCGGTGCCCGTGCACGACCGCTCGGGCGAGGTGGTCGCTGCCCTCGGGCTGGTGACCCGCAAGCTGCGCAAGGACATCGTGAAGTTCGCGCCCGCGCTGCAGGTGGCCTCGGCGTCCATCACCCGGCGTATGGCGGTCTGACGCGCCTTCCGTTCAACGGAAGCCATGCCTTCCCACGGCAGCCGCGGAGCGTGGAGCATGCCGGACATGCGCACCCAGGTCGCCATCGTCGGTTCAGGGCCCTCCGGCCTCCTCCTCTCGCACATCCTCGCCGCGCACGGCATCGAGTCGGTCGTGGTCGAGAACCGCTCGCAGGACTACGT
>CAMFLJ010000011.1 GCA_945957335.1 uncultured Actinomycetes bacterium
GAGATTCGCCTTAGTCTCGTGGGCTCGGAGATGTGTATAAGAGACAGGAACCGGAGCGGCCGCGCTGGCCACCGGAGCCCTGGCCGCCCTGACGCTGACCGCCGGCGCCACCACCCGAGCGGGCGTGGCGACGGGGCCGGTTCGAGGTGCCCGACGGCTTCGGGGCCTCGGGCACGAAGAGGGCCTTGTCGACCTCGGCCTTGGTCATCCGCGAGCGGGTGCCGGGGGCCAGCTCCTGGAGGAGCGGGTGGCCCGGCTTGAGCGGCGTGACCGTGGGCGAGATGCCCGCCTTGCGGGCGAGGTCCTTGACGTCTTTGCGCTGGCCCTCGGTGGCCAGGGTGACGACGGTGCCCTCGTTGCCGGCGCGGGCCGTGCGGCCCGAGCGGTGGAGGTACGCCTTGTGCTCGATGGGCGGGTCGGCGTGGATCACGAGGGTGACGTCGTCGACGTGGATGCCGCGGGCGGCGATGTCGGTGGCGACGAGCACGGTGGCGCGGCCCTCGGAGAAGGCGGTGAGGTTGCGGGTGCGCACGTTCTGGGTGAGGTTGCCGTGCATCTCGACCGACGGCACGCCGTGGGCGTTGAGCTGCTTTGTGAGCTGCTTCGCCCGGTGCTTGGTGCGGGTGAACACGATGGTGCGGCCCGGCGCCGACGTGAGGTCGACGAGCACGGGGAGGCGGTCGTCGGTGGTCACGTGCAGCACGTGGTGCGACATGGCGTCGACGGGCGACTGCTCGGAGTCGACGCTGTGGGTCACCGGGTCGGTGAGGTAGCGCTTGACGAGGGCGTCGATGCCCTTGTCGAGAGTGGCCGAGAAGAGCATCCGCTGGCCGTCCTGCGGGGTGCGGTCCATGAGGCGCTTGACCGGCGGGAGGAAGCCGAGGTCGGCCATGTGGTCGGCCTCGTCGAGCACGGTGATCTCGACGCGGTCGAGGCGGCAGTGGCCCTGGCCGATGAGGTCCTCGAGGCGACCGGGGCAGGCCACCACGACGTCGACGCCGTTGCGCAGCGCCTGCACCTGCGGGTTCTGGCCCACGCCGCCGAAGACGGTGGTGGTGCGCAGGCCCAGGGCCTTGGCCAGCGGCGCGATGGTGGCGTCGATCTGGAGGGCGAGCTCGCGGGTGGGGGCGAGGATCAGCGCCCGGGGGGCGCCGGGCTTGCGGTCGCGGCGGTGCGATGCCAGGCGGGTGAGCACCGGCAGGCCGAAGGCCAGGGTCTTGCCCGAGCCGGTGCGACCCCGGCCGAGGACGTCGCGGCCCTCGAGCGAGTCGGGCAGCGTGGCGGTCTGGATCGGGAAGGGCTCGGTGATGCCGTTGCGGGCGAGCACCTCGCACAGCTCGGACGGGACGCCCAGGGCGGCGAAGGTCGTGGCGACGTCGGGGTCGGCCACGGTGGTGCCGGGCGTGTGCCCGGCGGAGGGGGCGGCGGGGCGCTCGGGGCGCGCCGCGCGCGAAGGACGGGTGCTGCGGGGGCGGTGATCCGCCATGTTCGGTTCTCCATGCTGAAGGTCCGCTGGGAAGGCACCGACCTCGTCCGTCGCGAGCGGGGGCTCGTGGATGCGACGGGGGTCTGCAGCGGCTCAGCGGCGCCGCCCCGGAAATGGGACGACCCCGTCACCCTAGCCGCACGCGCGTACGAACCCACCCTCACCGCCGCTGTCACACCCCCGTGAGAGGGTGTGCCCATGGCGTTCGGACAGCAGTCGGGCCCACCCGCATCGGCCAAGGAGGTCGCCCAGCTCGAGGCGCTCCTCGGCGAGGCCGGCTACTCCTCGTTCCGCGAGGCGCGCCACATCTACGGGCTCACCCAGCGCCAGGCCGCCGGCAAGTTCACGCGCTCGGAGGCCGCCGAGCTGCTCGCCCGGCTGGCCAACGGCGAGGGCGAGCTCGACGCCGAGGTCGCCAGCGCGGTCGACACCGACCGCGCCGTCGCCGAGCGGGCCGAGAAGCGGGCCGCCCAGCGCCGGGCCGAGCAGGTGGCCGCGCTGCCCGACGAGCTGCTCGCCGACGAGCTCGTCCGTCGCGGCTGGGTCTGCATCCCGCCGGGCTGAGCTCAGGGCGAGAAGAGGACCTTCACGGCGCCGTCGGCCTTCTTCTGGAACATGGCGTAGGCCTCGGGCGCCTGGCTGAGCGGCACCCTGTGGGTCGCGAACGACTCCACGCCGAAGGCATCGCCCTCGGCGAGCAACGGCAGGATCTCGGGCACCCAGCGCCACACGTTCGCCTGGCCCATGCGGACCTGCAGCTGCTTGTCGAACATCTGCAGCAGTGGGAGCGGGTCGGCTGCGCCGCCGTAGACCCCGGAGATCGAGATGGTGCCGCCTCGGCGCACCACGTCGACCGCGCTCAGCAGCGCGGCGAGGCGGTCGACGCCCGCCTTCTGCATGAACGGCTTCGCGACCGCATCCGGGAGGAGCCCGACGGCCTGGTGCGCGGCCTTGGCGATCGGTGATCCGTGCGCCTCCATGCCGACCGCGTCGATCACGGCGTCGGGGCCGCGACCGCCGGTCATCTCACGGATGGCGTCGCCGAGCTTGTCGTCCACGTCGAGCGCATCCACGACCTCGACCCCGTTCGCCCGGGCCCGGTCGAGGCGCTCGCCGACGAGGTCGACCCCGATGACGCGGATGCCCCTGTGGAGGGCGATGCGGCTGGCCATGTCACCGATGGGACCGAGACCCAGCACCGCGAGGGTGCCGCCAGCGGGCACGTCGGCGTACGCGACGCCCTGCCAGGCGGTGGGCAGCACGTCGGAGAGGTACACGAACCGGTCGTCCGGCGGGCCTTCGGGCACCCTGATCGGCAGGGTGTTGCCGAAAGGCACCCGCAGGAGCTCGGCCTGGCCCCCGGGCACCTGGCCGTAGAGCTTCGTGTAACCGAACAGTGATGCACCTGTGCCGTGCTCGTGCACCTGGGTGGTCTCGCACTGCGACTGCAGGCCCTGGGTGCACATCGCGCAGGCGTTGCACGAGACGTTGAACGGGACGACGACCCGGTCGCCCACGGACAGCTCGGTGACCGCGGGACCGACCTCCTCGACGACGCCCATGGGCTCGTGGCCGAGGATGTCGCCCGAGTCCAGGAACGGGCCGAGCACCTCGTAGAGGTGGAGGTCGGAGCCGCAGAGTCCGGTGGTCGTGACGCGGACGATGACGTCGTCAGGCCGCTCGATGGTCGGGTCGGGGACGGTGTCGACGCGGACGTCGCGCTTGCCGTGCCAGGTGAGTGCACGCATGTGGGGGACCTTCTGTCGTTGAGGTCCCCGGCTCCTACCCCGTGCCGGCTGAGGCGTGCCGAACGGCGTCGAGGGCCACCGAGTGCGGCGGCGCCTCGCGGCCGCGCACGAGCAGGTAGGTCGCGGCCAGCGTCTGGTGCAGGCCCGCCCGGTAGCCACGCAGGGCGAGGGCCCACAGGCCGAGTCCGACGACGGCCAGCGCGATGCCGATGGCCAGGCCGGCCGCCCCGCTCGCCCACCAGCCGGAGACGACCATGGCGCTGGCGGCACCGACCAGCACCACGAACGTGGCCGCCACGGTGGCCGACTCGAACTGGGTGGTGCGCTGGTCGGCGTAGACGTCCTCGTAGCGACCCACGCCGGGCGTGTGGCGCTGGATCATGCGCAGCGGTGCGGTGACGCTGCGCGCCGCGAAGGGCGCCCACAGCACGTAGACGAGCGCGACGAGGAAGGTCGAGCGGGGCGGGAAGCCGTCGGGGAACGCGCCGCCGGTCGGGTCCTGCGCCAGCGCCTGCTCGACCAGGCCGGACGCCGCCAGGATGGCGACGGTCGTCGAGATCAGCAGCAGCAGGGCCTTGGTGTAGCGCAGCACCGCGACCCTGATGCTGAGCACGTGCTTGGCGAGCAGGGCCTCGGTGCGGGCCACGTCGTGGGCGAGGGTGCGGTCGTGGTTGAGCCCGGCCAGGCGGAACGACTGGCGGAGGCGCTCGTTGTCGCCGTCCTCGCCGGCGGGGATCTCCTTGCCCCACACCTCGTACATGCGCGTGTCGAAGCGGTCGCGCCAGCCGGCGTCGTCCTGGCTCCGGGGCACGAGCAGCGCCTTGGTCCACTCGTCGTCCCGGCCCTCGTCGAGCGCGGCCCGCGTGGCGGGCGTGAGCTCGTCGTCGTTGAAGCCGAGCCCGGGGATGATGAAGCGGGGGTTGAACACCGTGCGGCGCGGGGCGTCGGGGCCGGCACCGGGGGCCCCGAAGGTGTTGGAGGTGAAGTAGAAGCCGAGCAGGTCGCTGACCAGGAGGTAGATGGCGACCACCGGGAGCACGATGGAGAGCGCCGCGGCCAGGCCGATGCCCACCAGCAGCACCCACTGGCCGGCCTCGTAGGTGGACATGAGCAGGGTGGCCATCCGGGGGAAGCCGTCGCGGATGAAGAGCGGCAGGAGGAGCACCAGGGCCGAGCCGCCGAGCAGCGCCTGGCCCACGCGGTGGATGGTCGAGAGCCGCACCTCGGCCCGTTGGAGGAACGCCCGCATGGCGGCACGGGACTCGGCGTCGTCGACCGCGGTGCCGGGCGCCGGGCTCATCGGGCCGGCTCGCCCTCGAGGTCGGCGAGCAGGCTCTGGGTGTCGGCCAGCGAGCTGATGAGCAGCTGCTTGGCGGCGGCGAGCACGTCGGCCATGAGGGCGCTGCGCACGGAGTAGAAGACCTGGCTGCCCTCCTTGCGGGCGAGCACCAGGTTGGCCCGGCGCAGCACCCCGAGCTGCTGGGAGAGGTGCGACGACTCGAGGCCGACGAGCGGCTGCAGCTCGCCGACGCTGCGCTCGCCCTGCACGAGCTGCTCGAGGATGCGGATGCGGCCCGGGTTGCCGAGGGCGCGGAAGAGCTCGGCCTTGAGCTCGCTGATGGGCACGTCGTTCGCAGGCACCTGACGATTTTATCAGGTCATCGAACGATGAGGTCTGCGGGCGTTCAGCCCACCCCGAGGATCTCGATGACCTGCTGCAGGCGCTCGGCGTGCTTGGTCTCCTCGCGGCCGTTCAGGCGAAGGAGGCGCTGGACCTCGGGGTCGGGCTCGGCGTCGGCCCACTTCTGGTAGCCGGCGTCGCCCTGCATCTCGCCGGCGGCGATGGCCGGGAACAGGGCGGGGTCGATCTCGTCGGGCAGGCCGTTCACCTCGAAGCGTTCGACGACCACGTCGGGGTCGAGCTCGACGCCGGTCTTGAGGGCGATGGCCCGCTGGATGCGGCGGGCGTGGCCCATCTCCTCGCGGCCGTTGCGGCGCAGCAGCTCGGCCGCCTCGTCGTTGCCGATGCGGTCGGCCATGAGCAGGTAGAAGTCCTCGCCGGTGGCCTCGACGCGGACGAGGAGCTCCATGGTCTCGACGTCGAGCACCTCGGCCTGGTTGAGGATCGTGTTCGCCTCGAAGAAGTCCATGGCCGCAGAGTGTCGCAGGCAGCGCCGGGGCGTGCCGGGCCGGACGTCAGCCCAGCGCGGCGGTGAAGGTGGCGGCCGCGGCCGACCACGTGCGCTCGACGTCGGTGTCGGGCGGGTAGCGGCCGTCGAGCTCGAGCGAGGCCATGCCGTGCACGGCCGACCACACGACCTGGGCGCGGTAGGGCTCGCCCATCACCAGCAGGAACGCCTCGCCCGCCCAGTCCTCGAGCCCGGGAGCGAGCTGGTCGCGGGTGAGCGGACCGACGGTGGCCAGGCGGTAGAGGTTCGGCTCGTCGAGCGCGGCCTGCCGGTAGGCGTCGAGCAGCGGGCGCACCGCCTTGGCCGGCGTGAGTCCGTCGATCGCCTCCCGCAGCCGGCCACCGATCTCGAGCAGCCCCTGCTCGACGAGCAGCGCCTCGATGGCGCCCTTGCCGGGCAGGTGCTTGTAGAGCGAGGGCGCCTTCATCGACATCACCTCGCCGAGCCGGCGCATGGTGAGCGCGTCGGGCCCCTCGGCCTCGAGCAGCTCGCGGGCGGCAGCCACGATCTCGGTGGCGCGGGGGCCCAGCGGCGTGAGCGGCGGCGCCGGCCGGCCGGCGTCGATGCGGGAGGCGGCGGCGGGACGGCTGGGGCTCACACGGCCTCCGGGGCGGAGAGGGCGAAGACGGGGTGGCGGTGGGCGATGGCGGCGATCTCGTCGTCGGTGGAGGTGCCGTCGACGCCGTCGAAGAAGGCGCCGACCTCGGCCTTCCAGCGCAGGAGGTAGGCCCGCAGCACGGGGACCTTGTCGGCGTCGGCCAGCTCGGTGGCCACGGCGTGCTCACGGCGGCGGCCCAGGAGCAGGTCGAGGTGGCCGTCGGCGGCACGGACGTTGCGCACCCACTCGCCCTCGCCGCGGGCGGAGACGAGGTAGCGGGTGCCGTCGACGTCGAGCAGGTTCACGGGCACCCGGCGGGGCTCGCCGCTGCGGCGGCCGCGCACCTCGAGCACCCGGGAGCCCCAGACGCTCACCCCCATGCGGGTGAGGCGGGCCACGAGGCGGTTCATGACGTTGCGGGTGACCCAGCCCGGGCGGCGGTAGTGGGTGGTCGTCGTGGTCGCGGCGATGTCGGTGACGGTGCTCATGGTGGCCTCCGGGATGAGGGTAGCCCATCGGGCTAACGCTGTTAGCCATCAGTATGGCTAACAGCGTTAGCCACGTCAACCCCCACCCGGACGCGGCACTGCGCCGGGCCGGGGCCCGGCGCAGTGGCCGTCGGGGGGACAGGGGGTCAGGCCGTGAGGACCTTCTCGTCCTTCGAGGTGGTGAAGGCGTGGATGAAGCCGGCGATCGAGGCGAGGAACAGCACGCCCGCCACGAGGAAGCAGACCATGGCGGCCTGGGCGGCCCGCTCACCGAAGATGCTGAAGCCGTAGGAGGTCAGCAGCAGGCCTCGGAGGGTCTCACCCTTGAAGAGCGTGTCGACCTTGCCGGCGACGACCTTCTGCTGGGCCTGGAGGTCGGCGTTGTTCGGGTCGGCCTTGATCTGGGCCTGCAGGGCCTGGTTGTCGCTGGACGCCTGGCTGTAGGTCTTGCCGTCGTCGATGGCGGTCAGGTGCACGGCGATGTAGTTGTTCGCGTAGCACTCGGCCTGCTTGCCGGTGACGAGAGGCTGGCCACCGTTGTCGATCAGGCACTGGGCCTGGGTGTCGGGGGCGAGCTTGTCGGCCGGGGTGAAGGTGATCTGCTGGGCGGCCAGCTGATCGTGCACGTAGTTCTTGGCGAAGTTCGCCTGGTTCTGGAGCACGAGGCCCAGCACCAGGATCAGTGCGGCGACGGCGAGGCCGCCGACGCTGAAGACGATGTCGAGTGTTCGACGCTTCATTGCGTGTCCTCCCATTTCGGCCCCGGGCGGTCACCGGGGCTCGTCGTCCATGGGACTCCCTTTCCGCCGCGGTGAACAGGGACCGGAATGCCCCTTGGAGGTCCCCGACCGACTCACCCGAAGGGACCGGGCGCGAGGGGGCCGAAATACCCCTTGTGGTCGCAATCTCCCTGTGGGTGATCACCCGACCCCCGCGGACCACGGTGCGTAGCATCGGCGGCCATGGCGTTCTTCCCGGTCAGACGGGTCGTCACCGGGTTCGACCCCGACGGCCGCGAGGTGCTCACCCACGACGGCGCGCCGCCCAACACCGTCGACGTCGGCCCCGTCGGGGTGAGCGAGGTGCTGTGGTGCGCGTCGGGCACCGTGCACGTGGCCGACGACCCCGATCGCACCAGCCAGGGCTACCCGCTCGAGCCGCCGCTGGGTGGGGCGAGCGTGCGCATCATCCGCATGCCCGGCATCCCCCCGGGCACCGACCACGACGAGACCTGGCTGCGGGTCGAGACCGAGGACCCGGCCACCCCGGGGATGCACGCCACCGACACCCTCGACCTGATGGTGGTGCTGGAGGGCGCCGTGGTGATGGGCCTCGAGGACGGCAGCGAGCGCACGCTCAGCGCTGGCGAGTACGTCGTGCAGCGCGGCACCCTGCACCGCTGGCGACCGGCCGACCACCGCGGCTGGACCTACATGGTCGCCATGCTGCGGCCGGACCCCGACGCCGCCGAGCCCACCGGTGACGTCGTGCCGCCCACCGCCGGCGACGAACCGGTGCGGCGCGTGGTCACCGGGTCGCCCGTCGTCGACGGCGGCGCGGTGAGCGCGCTCGGAGGCGGCGCGTCGGCCCTCACCGACCTCTGGTTCACCGGCGGCCCGCTGCGAGCGGCCGACCAGGGCGGCGACGCCACCGGGCCGTGGGCCCTCGAACCGGCTCCGGGCGGGGCCTCCCTGCGCCAGGTGCAGCTGGCCCCGAACACGCCCGACGAGGTGGCCATGTGGCACGCCACCGCCACGATCGACGTCGACGTGATCCTGGCCGGCTCGGTCCGCCTCGACCTGCCCGACGGCGTGTCGACGGTGCTCGAGGCCGGTGACGTCGTCGTCCAGCGCGGCACCAACCACCGATGGGTCGCCCTGGCCGACGGGATGACGATGGCCAGCATCATGATCGCGGCGGAGGTCTGACGTGGCCGACGCGTCCGAGGCCGCCGTCCCCGCCGCGTTCATCGGCCACGGCAACCCCATGAACGCCCTGGAGCACAACCGCTTCACAGAGGCGTGGCGCAGCTTCGGCGCGAGCTCGCCCCGGCCCCGGGCGATCCTCGCCGTGTCGGCCCACTGGTACGTCAACGCCACCGTCGTCACCGCGATGGCCGACCCCCCGACGATCCACGACTTCTACGGCTTCCCCGAGGAGCTGTTCGCAGTGGAGTACCCCGCGCCCGGCGACCCCTCGTTCGCCCAGGAGGTCGTCGACCTGGTGGCGCCCACGTGGGTGGGCCTCGACCGCGACAGCTGGGGCATCGACCACGGCACCTGGTCGGTGCTCGCCCACCTGTGGCCCGAGGCCGACGTGCCGGTGGTGCAGCTGTCGGTGCACGCGTCGCAGCCGCTCGAGTACCACCTGCAGCTCGGTGCGGCCCTCGAGCCGCTGCGGCGCTCGGGTGTGATGGTGGTGGCCAGCGGCAACGTGGTGCACAACCTCGGCCTCATCCAGTGGGGTGAGCCCGATGCCGGCGCCGACTGGGCCCAGCGCTTCGACGACGCGGCGCGAGACGTGCTCACCACCGACCCCTCCGCGCTGGGCCGCCTGGTCGAGCACCCCGACTTCGCGCCGTCGGTGCCGACGCCCGACCACTTCCTCCCCCTCGCCTACCTGGCGGGGATGGCGGCGGCCTCGGGCGAGCCGGTGCGCACCCTGGTCGACGGCTGCGTCATGGGCTCGCTGTCGATGACCAGCTACGCCATCGGCTGAGCACCTAGCTCTTGGTGACGATCTTCGAGTAGTTCGCCATGTAGGCCTGCACCTCGGGGTGGGCCGAGCCCATCTCCTGGTTGCGGTTCTCGAGCGCCAGCGCGGCCGGGAGGCTCGGGGCGTCGAGGTTGGCCCACATGACCTCCTTGGAGGCCCGCAGCCCGTAGGAGGTGTAGCCGGCCACCGTGTCGGCGATGGCCAGCGCCGCGGCCTCGAAGCCCTCGTCGGGCAGCACCTGCGAGACCAGCCCCATGCGCTCGGCCTCCTCGGCACCGATCGTGCGGCCGGTGAGCATGAGGTCGAACGCCCGCGACGCGCCGAGCAGGCGGGGCAGGAACCAGCTGAGGCCGATGTCGGTGGCGGTCAGGCCGGTCTTGATGAACGCGGCGCAGAACGTGGCCGAGGTGGCGGCGACCCGCAGGTCGCAGGCCGAGGCCAGGGCGAGGCCGCCGCCATAGGCCGGCCCGTTGACCGCGGCCAGCACGATCTGCGGGGTCTGGTTGATGTGCTGGGTGAGGCTCGACATGAAGGCCTGGCCGCTGGTGCGGGCGGTGCGCCACGGGTGCTCGCCCACCTCCGGCGGCATGCCGAAGTCGCGCAGGTCGAGCCCGGCGCAGAAGCCACGGCCGGCGCCGGTGAGCACGACCACCTTGGCGGTGTCGTCGGCGCCGACGGTGTCGAGCGCGTCGTGCAGCTCGGCGGTCAGCCCGAAGGTGAGCGCGTTGAGCCGCTCGGGCCGGTTCAGGCGGATGACGCGGACGGCGTCGCTGGGCGTCTCGATCTCGATGTCGGCCACGGGGGCTCCTCGGCGTTCGGTTCGGGCGGTTCGGGTCAGGGGGTGACGATGGCGAAGTTCGGGTCGGGGCTGTCGAGCAGGGAGCGCAGGGTGGCGAAGGCGCCGACGTCGCCCTCGACGGTGGCCCGGCCGGCCTCGATCAGGTCGGGCAGGTTGACCAGGCCGACGAGCAGCTGCAGCAGGTCGAGCCGGGCGACGGCCAGCGTGGCGACCGCGGCGTCGTCGTGGCGACCGGCGAGGTGGGACAGCACCCCGTTGCTCAGGCGCGCCAGGTAGAGGGTGCCGTCGTCGGTGTTGGTGAGGTTGAGCACCATGTCGTGACCCTCGGCGCGGGGACCGTCGAGGCGGACGGCCATGGCGTCGAGGATCTGCGGGATCGTGAGCTGGGTGACCATGTCGAGCGAGTTGGCGCCCACCGCGGTGCGCACCTCGTCGCCCCGGAGCTCCTGGGCGCCCATGAGGTAGAAGTTGCGCCAGGTGGCGTTCTCGGCGCCGTACCCCAGCTGCTCGTAGGTGAGCGCCAGCAGGTCACGGGCCTCGGTGTTGGTGGGCTCGGCGAACACCACGTGGTTCACGACCTCGGCCACCCAGCGGTAGTCGCCCTCGTCGTAGGAGGCGCGGGCCTTGGCCAGCACTGCGTCGGCGCCGCCCATGAACTCGACGTAGCGCTGCGCGGCCGGCTCGGGCGGGTGGCGCCAGAGGTTGGCGGGGTTGCCGTCGAACCAGCCCATGTAGCGCTGGTAGACGGCCTTCACGTTGTGGCTGACCGAGCCGTAGTAGCCCCGGCAGCCCCAGTCCTGGTCGAGGCCGTGGGGCAGGTGGATCTCCTCGGCGATCTCGGGCCCGGTGAGGCCCTTGTTGAGCAGCCGCAGGGTCTGGTCGTGGATGTAGCCGTAGAGGTCGCGCTGGTTGGAGAGGAACTCGGTGACGCGGTCGGCGCCCCAGCTGGGCCAGTGGTGCGACGCGAACATCACGTCGGTGCCGGCGCCGAAGAGCTCGAGCGACTCGTCGAGGAACCGCGACCATGCCCGGGCGTCGCGCACCTGGGCGCCGCGCAGGGTCACCACGTTGTGCAGGTTGTGGCTGGCGTTCTCGGCCATGCACAGCAGGCGCAGGTCGGGGAAGTGGAAGTTCATCTCCGCCGGCGCCTCGGTGCCCGGCGTCATCTGGAACACGATGCGCACGCCGTCGAGCACCAGCTCCTCGCCCGTGCGGGAGATGTCGATCGTGGGGGGCACGAGGGCGACGGTGCCCACCGAGGTGGTCGGGCCGAGGCCGGCGGTGACCTGGCCCTCGGGACCCTTGGGCAGCAGGGCGCCGTACATGTAGGTGGCCCGACGGGTCATGGCCGTGCCCGCGTAGATGTTCTCGCTGAGCGCGTGCTCGACGAAGTGCTCGGGGGCCACGATCGGCACGTCGCCGGGCTGGCCGTCGGGCAGCACGCCGCGGGCGCCGCCGAAGTGGTCGATGTGGCTGTGGGTGTAGATCAGCCCGGTGACGGGCCGGTCGCCGCGCACCCGGCGGTAGAGGGCGAGCGCGGCGGCTGCGGTCTCGGCCGAGATCAGCGGGTCGATCACGATGACGCCGGTGTCGCCCTCGATGATCGTCATGTTGGAGAGGTCGAGGCCGCGCACCTGGTAGACGCCGGGCACCACCTCGAACAGGCCGTGCATCAGGTTCAGCCCGGCCTGGCGCCACAGGCTGGGGTGCACGGTGTCGGGCGCGTCGCCGGAGAGGTCGCCCCAGGCGCCGAGGTCCCAGACCACGCGGCCGTCGGTGGCGGTGATGAGCGGTTCGTCGAGCGAGGTGACGAAGCCCCGGCGGGCCTCGTCGAAGTCACGGGTGTCGTGGAACGGCAGGGTCATGGCCACCGCGCGGTTGGCTGCTGCGGTGCGCTCGCTGATCGACATGTGCTCCCCTTGGTCGAGTGGGTCGACTCTAGTGAGCCGCCCTGTGGCCTCAGGGCGTGATGTGCAGCTGGATCGCCGAGGAGAAGACGGCCGCCATGACCACGGCGCTGATGGCGACGACCACCGGGTACGCCCGCTTCGGGATCGCCAGCGCGAAGGCCACGAAGATCGGGAAGGCCAGCAGCAGGTAGCGCCCCGCCGAGGCCTGGTTGTGGTTGAGCGCGGCCACGGCCCACACGGCGGCGGCGTAGGCGATCCAGGTGCGGTCGAGCCGTCGGCGCCAGGCGATGACCACGCCGAGCGCACCGAGGACGAGGCACGCGGAGTTGAGCACCCGGCCGGTGCCGTCCCACTGGAACGTGACCATCTCGACCACGGCCCGGGCGCTCTCGGCGCCACCGTCGATGCGGGCGCCCAGCCCGACGCGCTGCAGGGTGAAGTAGCCGCCCAGCTCGCCCACCTGGTGACCCACCCACGCCACCCAGGCCACGAAGCCGACGGGCGCGAGCAGCGGGGCGCCGAGCGACCGCCACGCCCGGTCGTGGCGGATGGCGGTGACCGCCGCGAGGGCGCACGGCACGACCAGCAGGAACCCGTTGGGGCGGATGAGCCCCGCGACGAGTGCGGCCAGGCCGGCCCACAGCCACTGCCGTCGCTCGAGGGCAAGGAAGCAGAGCGCCACGGCGAGGAGGGCCGGGCCCTCCGTGTAGAAGATCGAGAAGACGAAGGCGAACGGCGCCACGAGGAGGAGCAGCACCGCCTTCGAGGCGATCCGGTCACCGAAGCGGCGCTGGACCAGCCGCCACAGCGCCACCGTGCCGGCGAGCCCACCGGCCAACGACACCGCGATGCCCGACGCCTCCACCGACAGCCCGGTGACGGTGTGCACGCCCCGGGCCAGGAACGGCACGACGGGGAAGAAGGCGTAGGTGTGCTGGGGGTGCAGCACGCTGCCGCCGACGGGCAGCTCGACGTAGCC
Organism: uncultured Actinomycetes bacterium; assembly: GCA_945957335.1. Taxonomy (GTDB): domain Bacteria; phylum Actinomycetota; class Acidimicrobiia; order Acidimicrobiales; family Acidimicrobilacustridaceae; genus CAMFLJ01. The sequence continues at coordinate 12,913 of CAMFLJ010000011.1, forward strand.
GGACGTCGCGATGCGGTCGTACCAGACGGCATCCCACATGGTGAGGCGACCGAGGAACGAGCCACCGCCCTCGCGGCGGATGGCGATCGCGGCCACCACGTAGGTGGCGAGGCGGGTGGCGGCGAAGAGGCCGACGGCCGGCCAGCCCCACCACCGCCGGACGGCGGCCCACCGATCGCTCACCGGCGCATCGTAGGGTCGGGCGTCTGGCGGCCCGGCGATCAGGCGGACGGGTCCATGGGGTCCATCCGCCGGCTCAGGGGGGCGATCCGGTCGGGGTGGCGGAGGCCGGCGACGAGCTGGTCGCCCATGGTCGTGCGCCGCCCGTCGCTGTGGAGGCGGCCCGGCCAGCCGTTGAGCTGGTGGAAGGCCGACGCCGCGTAGATGATCGCCGTGGCGGCGTGCAGCCGGCGGTGCTCCGGGGCCACGTAGACCTGGTCGACGACGGCCTCGTCGGGCCACCAGCGGAGGGCGCCGACCTGCTCGTCGCTGCGCACCGGCAGGTGGAAGAACACAGGGTCGGTCACGACGGTGCCGGGCGGCAGGTGGTCGGTGGCGAAGGCCACGATGGTCATGGCCCACGGGTCGACGTCGCGCTCGGGCATCTGCACGAACCAGAGCGGCGGGGTGCCGGGCACCGCCTCGGGCTCCACCCGCACGTAGGGGCGGCCTTCCTCGTCGACCCCGGCGCGCCACAGCACGAACGAGCTCTCACTGCCGGTGGGGTCGTCGACGACCTCACCGTCGCCGTGGCGGTCGTCGACGATGCACCGGACGCGCCAGCGCCCGCCCGGGAGTGCTTCCTCGCGGTGGTACCAGGCCGGTGTGCCCGCGGGCGGGACGTCGGCCACTGCGCCGGTCAGCCGGTGAAGCTGGGCGCCACGACGGAGTCGCCGGAGACGGCGCCCGAGGTGGTGGTCGGCGTCGGCGCGGTGAGGGTGACCACGACGAGGCTGCGCTCGACCATCAGGTCGAACAGCTCGGAGCGGTAGAACACCCACAGGGCGATGTCGACGCCGCTGCAGGTCGCGGAGAACTCCGTGCCGTAGATGTTCCCGAGGGCGGTCGCCAGCGCCGGCAGGCCCGGGTCGGTGTCGTCGCAGGTCTCGTCGACCAGCATCTGCTCGGCCTGGGTCGCGGCGTCGGCCCCGCCGGCCGCCGCGAGCGCCGCGAGGGTCTGGGGCATGGCGTTCGAGGTGGGGGTGAGGGCGATCGAGCCGAAGGGGTCCCAGCCGTTCTCGGTGGCCGGCGGGCCCGCCGGCGTCCAGGTGACGGTCACGCCCTCGATGCTGGTCTCGAAGCGGATGCTCGTGGAGGTCGCGGTGTAGGGGCCGTCGGGGGTGGTGAACACGGCGCCGTAGGTGCTGGGGATGAGGTAGTACCCCGTGCCCGGGTAGGTGAAGGCCTCGGCGCTGAACCCGATCCAGCTGGCCCAGCTGGCCTCGTCGGTCCAGGCCAGCTCGGGGATGCACTGCACCTCGCCACCCGAGCCCTGCACGGTGAGGATCGGGACGAGGTTGGTGCCGAGCACCGGGTCGGGCGCCACCGGGCCGACGGTCTTCACCTCGTAGCTCACGAGGTCGCTGGAGCCCTTGGTCAGGCCGAAGTACGCGGTGCAGCTCTCGTAGGTGCCGGGTGCCGGGATCACCTGCGGGGTGGCGGCACCGGTGGCGTTGTCGCCGGTGGAGCCCGATGCCCCCGCGACGTCGGCGGCGAGGGGGGCGGCGACGGTGGCCAGGCCGGCGGCGGCGGCCACGCCGCCCACCACGACCCGCTTCGAGGTGGTCTGCATCGACATGCCGGGAAGGTTAGTCGCAGCAACAAGTGCAGCTTGCAGGATGTCGTCTCGTCAGCGGCTCCGGGCCACCGCGGCGAGGGCGTCGAGGATGCGCTTCTCGGAGGTGCCCGGGGCGGCGCCGAGGGGCTGCGCGAAGAGGCTGACCCGCAGCTCCTCGACCATCCAGCCGATGCGGCTCAGCTCGGCGTCGGCCGGGCCGCCGGGCGGGATGGCCTCGAGCACCTCGACGAGGCGGGCGTCGACGGCGTGCACGGTGGCCATCCGCTTGGCGTCGCGCGGCACCGACTCGTGCAGCTTGTCGAGGCGGAAGGTGATGGCCCGCAGGTAGCGCAGCACGTCGGGCAGGCGGGTGCGGCCGGTGGCGGCCACGAAGCCGGGGTAGACGAGGGTGCCGCGCTGCTCGGCGACGTCGTCGAGCGCGGGGCCGAAGGCGTCGGGCGCGGGCTCGCCGATGCGGCGGTCGATGTCGCGCGCCTCGGCCAGGATCTCGCCGACGAGGCGGACGACGGTCAGCACGTCGCCCTCCAGCTCGGCCCGCACGCCGGCGCGCATGGTGTCGAAGGCCACGGCGTCCCACACCGGCGCGCCGTTGGCCCGCATGAGCTCGTCGAGCGAACAGGTGACGCACTCCTCCATCAGGGCGTCGAGCGAGTCGTACGGGCTGGCCGCCAGCGCGAGGCGGGTGGCGTTGGTGAGCCGGCCCTGCACGCCCTTCATCGACAGCGGCACGGTGAGGCGCAGCAGCCGGCGCTCGCCGCGCCACGTGGTGCGCACCTGCTCGCCAGCCGAGTCGACCAGGCGCAGCCCGACCGAGTCGCCCTCGTCGACCAGCGCGGGGTAGCCCTCGACCGGTTGGCCGGCCACCTCGTGGCGCACCTTCCGGGGCAGCTCGCCGAAGTCCCAGTCGGTCAGCCCCCGGCGCTCGAACGACGAGGTGGCGCTGTGCAGGGCCTGGCGCACGTCGCGGGCGAGGCGCTGCTGGAGCAGGCCGAGGTCCTTGGCCTCGCCCAGCACCTCGCCGTCGGGGCCCTCGACGCGGAACGTGATGCGCAGGTGCGGCGGCAGGGCGGCGAGGGTCCACACCTCGGACGCCACGGGCACGCCCGCGGCCCGGCTGACGTGCCGGGCGAGGAGCGGCAGCAGCGGGCCGTCGGCGGGCGAGTGCGCGGCGAGGAACGCCTCGACGTGGTCGGGCACCGGCACCAGGTTGCGGCGCAGGTCCTTCGGGAGGGCCCGGATCAAGGCGGTGACGAGCTCGTCGCGCAGGCCGGGCACCAGCCACTCGAAGCCGTCGGGCCGAAGCTGGTTGAGCACGGCGACGGGCACGTGCACGGCGACGCCGTCGTCGGGTGAGCCGGGCTCGTAGAGGTAGGAGAGCCCGAGGGTGAGCGCGCCCTGCTCCCAGGTGGCCGGGAAGTCGGCCTCGTCGAGGTCGTCGGCCGCCGCGGTGAGCAGGTCGTCGACGGTGAAGGTGAGCAGATCGGGGCTGCGGCGGCGCTCCTTCTTCCACCACGAGTCGAAGTGGCGCGCCGACACGACCTTCCTCGGCAGCCGCTCGTCGTAGAGGCGCTCGAGTGAGAGCTCACCGTCGGCCAGGTCGCGCCGGCGGAAGCGGTGCTCGAGGTCCTCGACCTCGCCGAGCAGCTCCCGGTTGCGGCGGAACATGCGGTGGTGGGTCTGCCAGTCGCCCTCGACGAGCGCGTGGCGGATGAACAGCTCGCGGGCCAGCTCGGGCTGCACCCGGCCGAGCGGCACCAGCCGGTCGGTGACCACGGGCAGGCCGTAGAGCGTGACCCGCTCGACCGCCATGGCGCTGCCCCGCTTGGCCGACCAGTGCGGCTCGCTGTAGGTGCGGTTGACCAGGTGGGCGCCGAGCTCCTCGGCCCACTCGGGCTCGATGCGGGCGACGGTGCGGGCGAAGAGGCGGCTGGTCTCGACCAGCTCGGCGGCCATCACCCAGGCCGGTGCCTTCCTCGACACCGACGACCCCGGGAAGATGGCGAAGCGGGCGTTGCGGGCCCCGAGGTACTCGCGGGACTCGCGGTCCTTCTGGCCGACGTGGCTGAGCAGGCCCGCCAGCAGGGCGCGGTGCACCTCGTCGGGGTCGGCCTCGTCGCGGTTCTGCGTGAGGCCCAGCCCGCCGACGATCTGGCGCAGCTGGCTGTGCACGTCCTGCCACTCGCGGATGCGCAGGAAGTTGAGGTGCTCGTCGCGGCACAGCCGCCGGAACCGGTTGCCCGACAGCTCACGCTGCCTGGTGCGCACGTACCGCCAGAGGTTCAGGAAGGCGAGGAAGTCGCTGGCGCCCTCGTCGAAGCGGGCGTGGAGCTGGTCGGCGCGCTCGCGCTGCTCCTGGGGTCGCTCACGAGGGTCCTGGATCGAGAGCGCGGCAGCGATGACCAGCACCTCGCGCAGGCAGCCCCGCTCCCCCGCCTCGAGCACCATGCGGCCGAAGCGCGGGTCGACGGGCAGGCGGGCCAGGCGACGGCCCAGCGGGGTGAGGCGGCGCTCGCCCTGCTCGAAGGCGCCGAGCTCCTCGAGCAGGCGCACGCCGTCGTTGATCGCCCGGCGGTCGGGCGGGTCGAGGAACGGGAACGACTCGACCTCGCCCAGCCCGATGGCCGCCATCTGGAGGATGACCGACGCCAGGTTGGTGCGCAGGATCTCGGGGTCGGTGTACTCGGGGCGGGCGTCGAAGTCGTCCTCGTCGTAGAGGCGGATGCACACGCCCTCGCCGACGCGGCCGCAGCGCCCGGCGCGCTGGTTGGCGCTAGCCTGCGACACCGGCTCGATGGGCAGGCGCTGCACCTTCAGGCGCTGGCTGAACCGCGAGATGCGGGCCAGGCCGGTGTCGACCACGTAGTGGATGCCGGGCACCGTGATCGAGGTCTCGGCCACGTTGGTGGCCAGCACCACCCGGCGGCCGCGATGGGGCTGGAACACCCGCTGCTGCTCGGCGTTCGAGAGGCGGGCGTAGAGCGGCAGGATCTCGGTGTCGGTGAGGTCGAGGGCACGCAGGGCGTCGGCCGCGTCGCGGATCTCGCGCTCGCCCGACAGGAAGACGAGCACGTCGCCCGGCCCCTCGCGCCGGAGCTCCCTGACCGCGTCGGTGATGCCCGCCACCTGGTCGCCGCCCTGCTCGTCGAGGGGCCGGTAGCGCGTCTCGACCGGGTAGGTACGGCCGCTGACCTCGATGACCGGCGCCCCGCCGAAGTGGGCCGAGAACCGCTCGGTCTCGATGGTGGCCGAGGTGATGATCACCTTCAGGTCCGGGCGCTTCGGCAGCAGCTGGGCGAGGTAGCCGAGGATGAAGTCGATGTTGAGGCTCCGCTCGTGGGCCTCGTCGACGATGATCGTGTCGTAGGCGTGCAGCATGCGGTCGCGCTGGAGCTCGTTCAGCAGGATGCCGTCGGTCATCAGCTTCACGAGCGTCGTGTCCGACACCTGGTCGGTGAAGCGCACGGCGTAGCCGACGGCGCCGCCCAGCTCGACGCCGAGCTCCTCGGCGATGCGGCTGGCCACCGTGCGGGCGGCCAGGCGCCGGGGCTGGGTGTGGCCGATCATGGCGTCGACGCCGCGGCCCAGCTCGAGGCAGATCTTGGGGATCTGGGTGGTCTTGCCCGAGCCCGTCTCGCCGGCGATCACCACCACCTGGTGGTCGCGGATGGCCTCGGCGATCTCGTCGCGGCGCTGCGAGACGGGCAGCTGCTCGGGGAACGAGATGGTGGGCACCGAGGCGCGCCGCCGCTCCACCAGCTCGGGTGACGGTCGACGGGCCATAGGGGTCCGAGCCTACGGACCCGGGGGGTCAGTCGAGATCGGCAGGGGCGGGGTGGCGCAGGGCCTGCATGTCGTCGTGGCGCACGCGGATCTGGTCGTGGTAGCTCGGCTTGGTCGGGATCCAGAACTGCTCGGCCTCCACGGCGTCGAACACGAGCTGGGCGACCTCGGCCGGGGGCATGCCGGCGCCCAGGGTGGCGTCGGTCATGGCGGCGAGGACGAACTGCTCGTCCTCCTTGCGCTCGGCGTCGCGGTCGATCCAGCGCTCGGGCCGGTTGCGCTGCGAGTCGGCGATGCCGGTGGCCACCAGGCTCGGCACGAGGGTGGACACCCCGATCGGGGCGCCGGTGATGCGCAGGTCGTGGGCCAGGCACTCGGTGAGCCCGACCGCCGCGAACTTGGAGGTGAAGTAGGGCCCCGAGAACCCGCCGGTGACGAGCCCGCCCATCGACGCCGTGTTGACGATGTGGGCCGGGCCGCCGGCAGCGAGCAGGCGGGGCACGAAGGTGCGCACCGCGTTGACCAGGCCGTAGAGGTTCACGCCCATCACCCACTGCCAGTCGGCGAGGGTGCGCTCCCACATCAGGCCGCCGCTGAACACGCCGGCGTTGTTGCAGAGCAGGTTCACCCCGCCGTACCGCGACCACGCCTCGTCGGCGAGGCGGTCGACCTGCTCGGGCACCGACACGTCGGTCGGCACGCCGTGGGCCTCGCCGCCGCGCCGGACGATCTCGTCGATCGTCTCGGCCAGCTTCGGCTCCTCGACGTCGGCGCCGACGACCTTCATCCCCCGCGCCGCCGCCTGCTCGCACAGGGCCCGGCCGATGCCGCTCCCCGCACCCGTGACGACCGCGACCATCCCCCGTTCGATCTGCATGGCGGCAGACTAGGGCGATGCACGAGTGGGCCCCCGGGGAGCGCGAGCGCCACCTCGCCGAGATCGACGAGCAGGGCTTCACGATCCTCGAGGGGGTCGTGCCCGACGACCTGCGCCTCGACCTGACCGAGCGGATCGACCGTGCGATGGCGGAGGCCGGCACCGGGCTGGGCACCAACGTGTTCCTCGGGCGCCACACCCGTCGGCTGTTCAACCTGCTGGCGCGCGATCCCGCCTTCGCCCGGGTGCCGCTCTTCGAGCCGACGCTGTCGCTGGCCGAGGGCGTGCTCGACGAGGGCCTGCTGCTGTCGTCGCTCACCGCCATCTCGATGGGCCCCGGCCAGGAGCCCCAGCCGTTCCACGCCGACGACGGCTCGATCGGGCTCCCCCGGCCCCACCTGCCGATCACGTGCCTCGCCATCTGGGCGCTCACCGACTTCACCGCCGAGAACGGCGGCACGCGGATCGTGCCGGGCAGCCACCGCTACGACCACATCCCCGGGAAGGGCGAGGTCACCGACGGCTGGGTGCAGGCCGAGATGCCGGCCGGCAGCGTGCTCGTCTACGACGGCTCGGTGTGGCACGGCGGCGGCGAGAACGCGACCGACGAGCGCCGCCTCGGCATCGTGAGCAACCTCTGCGCGGGCTGGATCCGCCAGGAGGAGAACCAGCTGCTGGCCCTCGACCGCGCCTACGTCGCGCAGCTGCCGCCGCGCCTGCAGCGGATGGTGGGCTACTCGGTGTACCGGGGCCTCATGGGCCACGTCGACCAGACCGACCCGGGCACGTGGCTCGACCCGGAGCGCCCCAGCGAGATGGTCTGGGACCGCATCCGCTGAGGCGCCGACCGGCGGCTAGCGGTCCTGCTCGAGCTTGAAGACGCGCAGGGCGTTCTCGCGCAGGAACTTGGGCCAGACCTCGTCCTTGAACGGCACGTTCGGCATGTCGGTGAACTGGCGCTCGAGGCTCAGCCCGGCCGGGAAGTAGCCGCAGTACATGATCTTGTCGGCGCCGCGGCTGTTGGCGTAGGCGATGATGTTCTTCGGGTAGTGCTTCGGGGCGAAGGCGCTGGTCATGTAGTGCAGCCCGGGCCACTTGAGCATGAGCTTCACGGCCAGCTCGGTCCACGGCTCGCCGCCGTGCATCATCACCATGGTGAGCTCGGGGAAGTCGTAGAGCACCTCGTCGAACTGCTCGACGTGCTGGGGCCAGCTCGGCATGCGGGGCCCGACGATGCCGCCGTTGATGCAGATCGGGATGTCGAGCTCACAGCAGGTGGCGTAGATCGGGTACATCTTCTTGTCGCCCACGCCGACCTGCGGGACCATGCCCGACGGGAAGGTCATGGCGGCCACGATGCCGTGCTCGGCCTTGGCCTGCTTGAGCTTGCGGACGGTGTCCATGCCCTGGTTGGGGTCGGCCGAGGCGCACAGGTGGAAGCGGCCGGGGTAGCGCTGCTTGGCCTCGATCGAGCGGTCGTTGAGGCCGGTCATGCACTGCTCGATGTTGAAGGCGTCCATCTTCTCGACCATCCACGCCACCACGTCGGTGTCGGGCGGGACGACGTCGGGGACGTCCTTGAACATGTACTGCGCGGGGAACTCCATCTCCTCGAGCGACTCGCGGTCCTTGAGGTTGGCCTTGAAGAAGCCGTAGGCCGCCTTCTTCTCCTCGACGCTGGTGTACGGGAACCCCATGCCGAGGTCCACGATGCCGAGATCGGTCGGCATGCCCATGTGCTGTCCCCCCTGATCGGTGCCGCCGCCCGGAGTGCCCGGGGGTGCGGCCGGGGGCGAGCTTACGTCGGCTCCGGAGGACTGCAACCCGGTTCTAGGTGCCGTGGACGAAGCGGCTCTGGCGGCCCAGGGCGAGCAGCCGGCCCGACGGCGACCAGATCTCGGCGTCCTCGTCGACGAAGCCGCCCTGCGAGGTGCGGGTGGTGAGCACCACGAGCAGGGGCGAGCCGGGAGCCAGCTCCTCGACGGGCAGCTCGACCCGGGCGTGGTAGGTGAGGTCGGCGGTCTGGGCCACGTGGCCGACGGGCCACATGTGGTAGATCGCCGGCGTCCAGAGGTCGGCCAGCAGCACGCCCCAGCGGTGGTCGACGATCTCTGGGGTGCGGGGCACGATCCACCCGCCGACGATGCCGGGGCCCACGCCGTCGACCTCGTGGATGCGGGGCTGGAACCACACCCGATCGTGCACCGGCAGGCCGAACCCGAAGAGGTGCGGGTCCTCGTCGGGGTCGTACGGGGCGACGTCGGGCATCTGCGCCGACACCAGCTCGCCCACCGGCCGGCGGCGGGCCATCGACGCCAGCACCAGCCCGGCGAGCTTCCCGCCCGACCACATGTGCACGAGGCAGTTGGCCATCGTCCGGCCCTGGCGCTCGACGGTGACCTGGCAGCGGAACGGGCCGTCGACGAACGGGCGCAGGTACTGCATCGACACGTGCTGGATGCTCATGCCGTCGCCGCCGAGCTCCATGTCGAGCGCGGTCATGGCCAGGCCGAGCACGTAGCCGCCGTGCTGGGCGGCATGGCCCCACCAGATGCGGCCGGTGTCGCGCTCGTACAGGCCGTCGCCGACTCGTTCGAGGCGGCATTCCTGGTCGAGGAGGGCGGTCACCCGGGTGTGCCTAGCACGACCTCGACGGGCGGCTCGAAGCAGCGGATCGACGCGAACGGAACCCAGCGGGCCTCGCCGGGCAGGTCGAGGGTGGGGGCGCGCTCGACCAGCACCGACAGCGCCTCCTCAAGCTCGGCCTTCGCCAGCGCGGCGCCGAGGCAGTAGTGGATGCCGGCCCCGAACGCGGGCGATCGGGCGTCGTCGCGGCGCACGTCGAAGCGGTCGGGATCGGGGTAGCGGCGGGGGTCGCGGCACGCCGAGGTGAGGCAGAGCGACACGGGGGTGCCGGCCGGGACGGCCACGCCGCCGACCTCGCAGTCGGTGCTGGCGAGGCGGGCGGTGCCGAAGGTGATCGCCTCGTGGCGGATCACCTCCTCGACGGCGCCGGGCACGAGCGACGGGTCGTCGACCACCAGCCGGTACTGGTCCGGGTGCTCCGCGAAGAGCACGACCATGGCGGCCAGCGCGCCCCGCGTGGTGTCGTGGCCGGCGAAGAGGAGGTTCTCGACGAGGGCCACGAGCTCCTCGGGCGAGAGGCGGTCGCCCTCCTCCTCCGCTTCGATGAGCCGGCTCAGCATGTCGTCGCCCGGACGGCGGCGGCGGTCGGCGATGAGGCCACCGACGTAGGCGTCGAGCGACGCCAGCGCCTCGGCCACGAGCGCCCGCACCTGCACGTCGGCGATCGACAGGAAGGCCAGGCCGAGGGTCTTGGTCCACTCGCCGAAGACCTCGCGGTCCTCGTCGGGCACGCCCAGCAGGTCGGAGACCACCATCAGCGGCAGCCGGTGGCCGAGGTCGCCCTGGGCGTCGAGCGCGCCGCCCTCGAGGGCGGGCAGCAGGATCTCGTCGGCGCGGGCCCGGATGGCGGGCCGTCGGGCCTCCACCGCCCGGGGCGTGAACGCCCGGGACACCAGCGACCGGATGCGGGTGTGGGCGGGCGGGTCCTGCGAGAACATCACCCGCTGCCACCACTCCCACACCGGGCCCGACGTGATGCCGCTCATGGCGAACAGGTCGGCGGCCACGAAGCGGGGGTCCTTCAGCACCGCCTCGACCTCGGCGTGGCGCAGCACCGTGGGCAGGCCGTCGCGGGTCGCCACGACCGTGCTCTGCTCCCGCGCCGCGGCGAGCGGCCGGTGGATGTCCTGCCACAGGGCCGGGTCCGAGAGGTCGAGCGTCGGGAGCTCGGCCAGCGAGAGGGGCGGGGGCGTCACGTCACGCCGCCGGTCGCCAGCCCGGGTGGGCGAACACGTAGCCGAGCCGCTCGCGCCACGAGCCCGAGCGGGCGACGTCGCGCAGCATCGCCTCGTGCTCGAGGGTGGCGACCCGCAGCGGGTTGAAGGTGTGGATGTTCTTGGTCAGCCCGTAGACCACCGGCTCGTCCTCGCGCTCGCGCTGGAAGGTTCCGAAGAGCCGGTCCCACACGATCAGGATCGAGCCGTGGTTGCGGTCGATGTAGCGGCGGTTGCTGCCGTGGTGCACCCGGTGGTGCGACGGGGTGTTGAACACCTCCTCGACCGGGCCCAGCTTCGGGATCGTCTCGGTGTGGATCCAGTACTGGTAGATCAGGTTCACGCCCCGGGCGGCCTCGATCACCGACGGCCGGAACCCCATCGCCCCGAGCAGGCCGTAGGGCACGAACATGCCGACGTTCTCGCCGACGGGCTGCCGCAGGGCGGTCGAGAGGTTGTAGCGCTCGCTCGAGTGGTGGATCACGTGGATCGCCCACAGCCACCGGCTCTCGTGCTGGATGCGGTGGTTCCAGTAGTAGATGGCGTCCCAGGCGAAGACGGCGGCGACGGTGGCGAGCGCACCGGTGCCGCGTTCTCGGCCCACGCCGTAGCGGTCGAACAGGCGGCGACCGGTGGTGCGGGCCGCCCAGCCGGTGGAGGCGGCCACGATGCCGGCCGACACCGCGGCCACGCCCGCGCCGGGCCGCAC
>CAMFLJ010000012.1 GCA_945957335.1 uncultured Actinomycetes bacterium
GCCGAGCTGCGCGCCGTGCTCGCCGAGGCCGACGTCGTGATCGAGGGGTCACGGCCCCGGGCGATGGAGCGGCTCGGCATCGACCCGGCCGAGGTGGTGGCCGCTCGGCCGGGCTCGGTGTGGCTGTCGATCACCGCCTACGGCCGCACCGGACCGTGGCGCGACCGCGTCGGCTTCGGTGACGACTGCGCGGCAGCTGGTGGCCTGGTGTCGTGGGGCGCCGACGGCGCGCCGTCGTTCGTCGCCGACGCCGTGGCCGACCCGCTCACCGGCATGGTGGCCGCCGCGCTGGTGGCCGGCGCGGTGCGCGCCGGTGGGGGCGTGGTGATCGACGTCGCGCTGCGCGACGTGGCCCGCGCCGCGGCCCTCGGGCTGGAGCCGACGTGGTGAGCCCGACCGACGGGCCGCCCCTGCTGCTGCGCGAGGTGGAGGTCGACGGCCACGACCTGCCCGTCGAGGCGCTGGTGGCCGACGGCGTGGTGGTCGACGTGGGCATGGGCCTGCGCCCGGCGTGCGAGGTCGAGCTCGTCGACGGCCACGGTGGCGCGCTGCTGCCCGGCCTCCACGACCACCACGTGCACCTCCTGGCCATGGCCGCCCGAGCCGCCGGCCTCGACCTCGACGGCCTGCCCTCGCCGGCCGTGGTCGACCTCGCCCTGCGCGCCGCGGCCTCCGACCGCGACACGGCGCGCTCGGAGGCCGCCGGGGCGACCGGACAGCGCACCGATCCCGAGGGCGCCGTGTCGAGCCGAGTGGCGTGGGTGCGGGCCTCGGGGTACGACGAGGCCCGGCACGGGGCGATGGACCGGCACCGGCTCGATGCCGTCGCCCCCGGCGTGGCCGTGCGGGTGCAGCACCGCAGCGGCCTGGGCTGGGTCCTGTCGACCGCCGGGCTCGTGGCGATCGGTGCCGTCGACGGCGACGCCCGGCTCGTGCCCGGGCTGCCCGACGGGGTCGAGGTCGGCGCCGACGGGCGAGCCACCGGGTGGCTGCTGCGGATGGACGACTGGCTCGGTGCGCGGGTGCCGTCGTCGGCCCTCGACCTGGCCGTCACCGGAGCGTGCCTGGCCGGTGCCGGCGTCACCGGGATCACCGACGCCACCTTCGCCCTCGGGTGCGAGCGGGCCGGGCTGCTGCGCGCCGCGGTCGAGTCGGGCGACCTGCCCCAGCGGCTCGTGCTGCTGCTCGGGGTCGAGGACGACGACCTCGCCGTCGGGGGCTGGGCCCGGATCGGTCCGGCCAAGTTGTTGGCCGACGAAGCACTCGGCCTCGACCCGGGTGGGCTGGCGGGTCGGATCGCCGCCCACCACGCCGCCGGACGGCCCGTGGCCATCCACGCCGTGACGCGGGCCGAGAACGTGGCCACCGTCGCCGCGCTGGCCGAGGCCGGCACCCTCCCCGGCGACCGCATCGAGCACGGGTCGGTGCTGCCCCACGACCTCGACCCGTTCCTCGCCGCCCACGGCGTCACCGTGGTGGTGCAGCCCTCGCTCGTCACCGAGCGCGGCGACCACCACCTCGCCGAGGTCGACCCCGACGACGTGCCCCTGCTCCATCGCCACGCCTCGCTGCTCGCCGCCGGCGTGCGGGTGGGGGTGGGGAGCGACGCGCCCGTCACCAGCGCCGACCCGTGGGCCGGCATCGCGGCGGCGTCCACCCGGCGCACGCGCTCGGGTGCCGAGGTGGGCTTCCTCGCCGAGGCCGTCCCGCCGCGGTTGGCCCTCGGTTGGTACCTGGCCGACCCGCTCGACCCCGGTGGCCCGCCGCGCCGGGTCGAGGCCGGCGCACCCGCCGACCTCTGCCTGCTCGACCGGCCGCTCGACGTCGCCCTCGCCGACCCGTCGGCCGGGCACGTGCGGGCGACCTGGGTGGGCGGCAGGCTGGTCCGATCGTGACCGACGTGCTCCGCGCCACCGACGCGCTCGACCTGATCGCCGACGGGCTCGACGACGTCGCCGTCGGCGCGCTGGCCGGCCGCCCGCTGGTCGCCGTCGAGGTCACCGGTGACGCCAACGACGAGCGGGCCGTCGATCGCCTGGCCGCCCTGCTCCGGGAGTCGCCGGTGGTCCTCGTGGGGGTGTGGAGGGGTGTCGGGCCAGCGCCCGGTGCCGGCCTCGGGCTCGACGTGCTGCTGGCCGAGGGCGGCGCCGACCGTGCTGCCCGGCCCTGGGTGGCGTGCCCGGACGGTGTCGACGCCGAGCTCGACCACCTCTCCGCCGCCGCCGAGCGCTCACCCGGCGCGGCCGTGGCCCTCGCCCAGCTGCTGCGGGTCGGCGAGCCGCTCGCCGCGGCCGAGGCCGTCGTGGCCGAGTCGTGGGTCTACAGCCTCCTCCAGGCCGGGGCCCACCATCGGGGCTGGCTCGACGACCGGGCCGACCGTCCTCGCCGGCCTCGCCCCGACCGCCCCGTCGTCACCGTCGAGCGGCGGGGCCCGGTGCTGGCCCTCGCCCTCGACCGCCCCGAGGTGCGCAACGCCTACGGCACCCGGATGCGCGACGAGCTGGTGGCCGCGCTGCACCTCGCTGTCGTCGACGAGTCCGTGGAGACCGTGGAGCTGCGGGGCAACGGGCCCGCGTTCTGCAGCGGCGGCGACCTCGACGAGTTCGGCACCGCCACCGATCCGGCCGCCGCCCACGTGGTGCGCACCACCCGCAACGCCGGCGTGCACATCGCCCGGCTGGCGCCGCGGGTGCGGGCCTTCGTGCACGGCACCTGCGTGGGCGCCGGTGTGGAGCTGCCCGCCTTCGCCGGTGAGGTCGTGGCCCGCTCCGACGCCACGTTCCTGCTGCCGGAGGTGGCCATGGGCCTGGTGCCGGGCGCCGGCGGCACGGCGTCGATCCCCAGGCGGGTCGGGCGCCACCGGGCCGCCCACCTCGCCCTGGCCGGGCGGCCGATCGACGCCGCCACCGCCCTCGACTGGGGCCTGGTCGACCGCATCGACGACGATGCGTTCCCGTCCACCGGCCCCTGATCCGGAGAGCCCGACCGATGACCGACACGCCCGAGCGACCCGACCCCACCGCAGGAGCGGCCGAGTGGGCGACGTGGCGCGAGCGGGTCGACCTCGACGGCTACGACGAGCGCTGGGCGAAGATGGCCGAGCGGGGCGAGAACCCCCACGGTGAGGTCGACTTCGTGGTTCGGTACTCGCCCGCGTCGGTGCTCGACGCCGGGTGCGGCACCGGCCGGGTGGGCATCGAGCTGGCCCGCCGCGGCCTCGACGTGGTCGGCGTCGACCTCGACCCCGACCTGCTCGACCGGGCCCGGGCCAAGGCGCCCGAGCTGCGGTGGGAGCTGGCGAGCCTCGCCGGCCTCGACCTGGGCCGCACCTTCGACGTCGTCGTCCTGGCCGGCAACGTCATCGGGTTCGTGGCCCCCGAGGAGCGGGCCGACGCAGTGGCCGGTGCCGCAGCCCACGTGGCGCCCGGCGGCCGGCTGATCTCGGGCTGCCAGCTGCGCACCGGCTGGCCGACCATCGACGACCACGACGCCTGGTGCGCGGCAGCCGGGCTCGTGCTCGAGGATCGCTTCGCGACGTGGGACGGCGACCCCCTCGGCCCGAGCCCCGACTACAGCGTCGCCGTCCACCTCCGCCCGACTGCCTAGGGTTCGCCGCCATGGCGGAGGACGAGGCGGCGGCCGGCGCTGGTGAGGGTGATCGGTGGGCGTGGGTGCGGCCCGTGCTCACGGTGGTGATGGTGGTGGCCGGAGCGGCGTGGATCTGGTCGGTCGTGCGCTGGATCGCCAAGGGCCAGGCCGCGTACGGCATCCCGGCCCTGCTGATGGTCGTCGCCTGCGGCATCTGGCTGGCCACCTTCGGCCGAGGGCGCACGATCGAGCCCAGCTCGTGGGACCCGCACCTCACCGTGGTTCGCGTCAGTCGGGCGCGTGAGGCGCGGGCGTCGGTGATCGCGGCGCTGGTGCCCGTGGTCTTCCTGGTCAACGGCCTCACCGCGACCCATCGTGAGCCGACCGTGCCCGCTGCGATCTACCTGTCGTGCATGGGTGTGTTCGTGCTGATCGCCGTGGTCAGCATCTGGCGCAACGTCGAGGCGGAGCTGACGATCAGCGACGACGAGATCGCCTTCACCCTGCCGAAGGGGCCGCTGCCGGGTCGGCACCTCCGCGCCCGCCGACGGGATTCGGTCGACGGCTACCGGCGGCGGTTCGGCTCTCTCGAGCTGCTCCCCTGGCCGCTGCCCGGGGGAGCGAGTGGCCCTGGTGCCCGTCGGCGACGGGTCGTCATCTCGACGATGGTCCTCGCCGCCGGCGACGTCGAGCGGGCCCTGCAGCTGCACGGCATCCGCCCCGCCTGACCACCCCGGTCTGGCTTCTGGCATGCGTTCTGCACCCGTAGGGGTGCAAAACGCATGCCAGAACGGGTCGGAGGGTGGTACGGGCCCGCCGGCGCGGGGTGAGGTGGACTGGTCGAGGGGGGTGGAAATCGGGGGAGAGGGGGTGCCACGCGTACGATCGACGCCGTGAGCTCCGGGCCCGGCATCGTCGTCACCGCGACCCGTCGTCGGGCCGACGGCGGGCCCAGCGCCCGGGCCCTGTTGATCTCGGTCATCGGCCAGTGGGTGCCGCCGCCCGTTGAGCCCGTCTGGAACGCCACCCTCGTCGGTGCCCTGGAGGCCCTCGGCGTCGAGGAGCGGGCCGCCCGCCAGGCCATCAACCGCACCGCGTCCGACGGCTGGCTCGAGGGCGAGCCCGTGGGTCGCTACACCCGCTGGCGGGTCACCTCCACCGGCCGTCGCCTGCTCGACAACGCCCTCGACCGCTTCAGCCGCTCGCTGCTGCGCGACCCCTGGGACGGCCGGTTCCTGATGCTGGTGCTCACCGGCGCCGGCCCCGACCGGGCCACCCGTGAGCGCCTGGCCACTCGCCTCGACTTCGAGGGCTTCGGCACGCTCGGCCCCAACGTCTGGATCGCCGCCGACCGCCGCGCCCGCGTTGGCGTCGACGCCGTGCTCGAGCGCTTCGAGCTGCCCGGCCCCGCCCTGGTGTTCGACAGCGAGACCGTCGAGGGCGCCGACACGCCGGCCGAGGTCGTGGCCATGGCCTGGGACCTCGACACCGCGGCCGCCGCCCACGAGGCGTTCATCGCCGCCTTCGAGGGCGTCGAGCCGGCCGACGACCGCGAGGCCTTCGCCCTCGCCACCCGCCTCTCGCACGAGTGGCGCCACCTCCTCAGCGTCGATCCGGCCCTGCCGCGCGAGCTGTTGCCCACCGACTGGCCCGGCATCCGGGCCGGCGAGCTGTTCCAGCAGCGCCGCCGCGAGTGGACCGACGCGTCGACCGCCTACTGGGCCGGCCTGGTCGATGGCGCCGTCGTCGCCTAGGGCCCGGCGCTGAGCGTGGGCCGCCGGGGGGTGTTCCGCGCCGGTCGTGGGCCCGAGCGCCTGCTGCTGGCGGTCGGTGTGGTGGTCGGGCTGCTGTTCGCCCTGCTCTACCCGCCGTTCTCGGCCGGGGCCGACGAGGCCACCCACCTGGCCCGCGCCCTCGAGATGGCCCACGGCCGCGTCACACCCGGGAAGGTCGACGGTGCGATCGGCTCGCCGATCCCGCGCACGTACCGCCAGGACCAGGACCAGGTGATCCTGCTGCTCTTCCGCGGCGGCCCCTTCGACGACGGCACCTACTCGGTGCTGGCCCGCAGCCGCCCCGACTGGTCCGACACCTTCGTGGTCGACACCCAGCCCACCATGGCGGCCACGCCGTTCGCCTACGCGCCCTCGGCGCTGGCGATGGCGATCCCCGACCGCCTCGGCTGGGCCGGCATCTTCGTGCTGTGGGCCGGTCGCATCGGCAACCTCGTGGTGTACCTGGCCCTGGCGTGGCTGGCGGTGCGCATCGCCACCGCGTTCCGCTGGACGCTCGCCATCGCCGCGCTGTTCCCGATGAACCTGGGCATCGCCGCCTCGGTCACCCCCGATGCGCTGACGATCGCCGCGTTCCTGCTGGTCATCGCGGTGTGGACACGGGTGTGGCGGCCCGACGGCGTGGCCGGCGCGAGCAGCGGCGGTGACGAGCAGCCCGAGCAGCCAGCGCGCTCGCTCGCGGCGGACGGCCACCCCCACGACCCCGACGCGGTGCGCTCGCAGGACGAGGTGCTGGCCGCCCTCCGGCTCGACGCCACCGAGCCGGTCCCGGCCCCGACGGCGGGCACGACCACCACGATCGACGCCGACCCGACGGCCCCCGACGCGACGGACCCGGCGCCCGCCCGGCCCGGCCTCCTCGCCCGCCTCGACGCCTGGACCCGCACACCGCTCGGCACCGGCGTGATGGTGCTGGCGACGGGCCTGCTGCTCGTGGCCACCAAGCCGCCGTACTTCCTGATCCTCGTGGCCTTCCCCGCCCTGCTGCTCACCGCCTGGCGCGACGCCCGCCTTCGCCTGGCCGCCCTCGCCGGCGTCGTGGGGCTGGCCGCCGGTGGGCTGTTCACCCTCCTCAGCAGCTCGGGCAGCTACAAGGCCGTCACCGAGAACATCGCGGGCGGTGTGGCCTACCAGCCCGACGTGCAGCAGGAGCGGTTGCTCTCCGACCCGCTGGGCTTCCTCGGCCGGGTCGTGAGCGACTGGTTCGGCAACCTCGACCGCACGGTGCAGCGGTGGGTCCGCCATGTCGGCTACGTCGAGGTCACCCTGCCGGCGTGGGTGAGCTGGCTGTTCGTGATCGCCGTGATCGTGGCCGCCCTCCTGCTCGACCGCCGCGACCTGCTCGGCCTGCGCCGCTGGGCCCGGGCGATCTGGGCGCTGCTCGCGGCGGGGATGATCGTGGCCCTCTACACGTCGAGCTACCTCTACTTCGACGACACGGTCGAGGGCACCTACATGGGCCTGCAGATCCCGCGGTACGTGTCGCCGTTCTTCGCCATCGCGGTGATGGGCTGGGTGCCCCGCTTCCCGGTGGCGCTGCCACGCTCGAGGCCGTTGCTGTCGCGGGTGCCCACCTGGGTGCCGGTGGCGATGGTGGTGGCGGTGCAGGCGGTGATGATCGTGGCGGCGGTGCGCACCTGGACCATCACCGGCTGGTCGCTCGAGACGGGCTGATCCGGCCGGGCGCTCAGCCCACGCCCCAGCTGCGGCCCGAGCGCGACGGGTCGGTGTCCCGCCGTTCGGACTCGACCGTGCCCACCACGCCGCGGTCGCGTCCCGGGTCGGTGGTGTGGGCGCCGTGCCGGCTGCTCCAGCGCCACGACACCGACACCCGGGCACCGGCCCGGGCCACCTTCGGCACACCGTGCTCCCAGTCGAGCTGGCAGCGGCCGCCCATCACCAACAGGTCGCCGGAGGCGGGGGAGAGGTCGATCGAGCGGCCGCCACCGTGGGGCCTCACGAGGAACGGCCGCCGGGCCCCGAGGGTGAGCACCGCGACGATGGCGTCGCTCAGCTCGCGCAGCTCACGGTCGCGGTGGAAGGCCACGCTGTCGGCGCCGTCGCGGTAGTGGTTGAGGCCGGGCCCACCGAAGGGGCGGCGGTAGCGCTCGGCCAGCGTGGCGCGGGCCGGCGTGAGCACCGGGTGCGGAGGCTCGTCGTCGGCGCCGAACCAGCGCGACATCCGGGGGTCGTCGACCACGCGGTCGTACATGCGGCGCCGGTGGTGGCGCCACGCCACGCCCTCGATCAGGTGGGCGCAGACGTCGTCGGCGCCGTCGAGGAAGCCGCGGGTGAGGTCGATCCAGGAGTGCTCGTCGAGCTGGATGCGCTCGGTGGCGGCGTCGGCCCGCACGGCAGGATCACCGAGGGCGAAGAGCGACGCCTGCCAGGCGACGGTCTGCTCGGCCGTGGACTGCGGAGCCATGGTTCCAGGCTAGACGAACAGGTGTTCGTCATGCGAGGAGCCGCGTTCGGCGGGGCGAGCGTCAGATCGCCCGGCCCGCCAGGTGGCCGCTGCGCACGGCGCCCTGGATGTAGCCCACCTCGCCGGCGTCGCCCACGACGTGGACGTCGAGCCCGGCGGCCCGCAGCTCGTCGGCCAGGGCCGTGTCGGGGAGCACGCCGCTGGCCAGCACCACGTGGCCGGCGGCCACGCTGCGGGCCTCGTCGCCCACGCGGACGTCGACGCGGTCGGGGTGGATGGCCACCAGCTCGGCGCCGGTCACCAGCTCGACGCCGTGCTCGCGGGCCTCGAACAGGGCCCGGGCCCGGCGGGGGTGGGCCATCTCGACGCCGAGCTTGTCGCCCGCCTCGAGCACGGTGACGGTGCGGCCGCGTTCGGCAAGGAACTCCGCCAGCTCCACGCCGACCAGGCCACCGCCGACCACCACGACGTGGCGGGCGACGGGCATCCAGCGGTGCGACAGCTCGCGCACGCGGGCCATGTCGTCCATCATCCCGAAGCGCCGGCCGGCGGCCACGACCACCCGCTTGTGGAGGGGCAGGCGCTTGGCCGCCGAGGGGTCGTCGCCGGTGAGCAGGGCGCGCAGGTCGTCGCCCGAGAGCACGTGGGGCAGGTCGGCGCCGGGCACCTCGGGCCGCACCCGCCTGGCGCCGGTGGCCACGACCACCGAGGTGGCACCGGTGGCGCGGATGGCTGCCGCGGTGGCCGGGGTGGAGAGGCGCACCTCGACGCCCGCCTCGGCGATGGCGGCCGACAGGTAGCGCACGAGCTCGGCGTTGGCGGGTGTGGTGAGCGACGAGAACCGGGCGGTGCCGCCGAGCGCCGGGGAGCGCTCGAACAGGGTGACGCGGTGCCCCCGGGCGGCGAGCACCCGGGCGGCCTCCATGCCACCGGGGCCGCCACCGACCACGGCGACCGCGCCGGGCTGCTCGGTGGGCACGACCGGGCCCTCGTCGTAGTGGCCGAGCTCGGCGTTGACCGCGCACACCGGCGTGCCGTCCCAGAAGTTCTGGGCGACGCAGACGTAGCAGTTGATGCAGGTGCGCACGAGGTCGGGCCGGCCGGCCGACAGGCGCGCCGGGATCTCGGGGTCGGCCAGCAGCTGGCGGCCCATGGCGACGAAGTCGAGCTCGCCGGCGGCGAGATGGGCCTCGGCTGCGTCGGGCGAGATGCGGCCCACGCCGATCACGGGCACCGAGACGGCTCGCTTCACGGTGGCCGCGAGCGGCACGTACTGGTCGGGCTGCCACGGCAGGGGCCCGTCGGTGAAGCCGGTGCCGAGCGCGTTGGGCGACACCGCCGACACGCTGATGGCATCGGCGCCGGCCTCGACGGCCAGCTGGGCGTGGCGGGCCGCCAGCTCGGGCGTGATGCCGCCGTCGGCGTACTCGCGCCCGTCGAGGCGAACGACGATGGCGAAGCCGTCGCCGCAGCGGGCCCGGATGGCCGACACCACGTCGGTGAGGAGCCGGGCCCGGTTCTCGACCGGGCCGCCCCACTCGTCGTCGCGGTGGTTGTAGCGGGGCGAGAGGAAGGTGGAGATGAGGTAGCCGTGGGCGCCGTGCACCTCGACCCCGTCGAAGCCGGCGCGCTGCACGCGCTCGGCCGCGTCGGCGAACTGCCCCACCACCCACTCGAGGTCCTCGGCGGTGGCGGCCCGCTGGGTGGCCCGCTTGCCGCCGGTCAGCGCGGCCATGCGCATCAGCTCGTCCATGGTGAGGGTGCTGATGTCGTCGTGGCCCTCGGGCAGCGGCACGCTCGGCACCAGCTGCGGGCGGTCCTGCATGGCGTCGACGCCGGCGGTCTTGCCGTGGTGGCACATCTGCACGACCATCCGCGCCCCGTGGGCGTGCACGGCGTCGGCCAGGCGCGTGAGCCCGGGCACGAAGCGGTCGTCCGACAGGGCGGGCTGGTGGATGGAGGTGGCGCCGACGGGCCACGCCACCGCAGAGGTCTCGAGCACGAGCAGGCCGACCTCGCCACGGGCCCGGGCCTCGTAGTGGGCGATGGTGAGGTCGGTGATCTCGCCGTCGTCGCAGGTGTTCTGGTCCATCGCCGGCATGACCACGCGGTTGCGCGTCTGCATCGGGCCGATGGTCCCCGGGGCGAGGAGGTGCTGGTGGTTCACGAGGGGCCTTCTGTCGTGCGGAGGGGTGGTGAGCGGGCTCAGCCCTGGTCGGCGAGGACCTGGTCGCGGATCTCCCGCTTCAGGATCTTGCCCGTCGCGCCGCGGGGGAGCGGCTCGTCGCGCACGAACCACTGCGTGGGCACCATGAACCGGGCGATGCGCTCCTCGAGGAACGCCCGCATCTGGTCGAGGTCGATGGTGGCGCCGGGCCGGGGTTGCACGGCGGCCACGACCTCCTCGCCGAGGCGCTCGTGGGGCAGGCCGAACACGGCGGCCTCGTGCACCGCGGGGTGCTCGTAGATGGCGGCCTCGACCTCGGCGCAGTACACGTTCTCGCCGCCGCGCAGGACCATGTCCTTGGCCCGGTCGACGATGTAGAGGAAGCCCTCGTCGTCGAGGTAGCCGAGGTCGCCGGTGCGCAGCGCGCCGTCGCCCAGCGCCTCCTCGGTGGCCTCGGGCCGGTTCCAGTAGCCGCGGATCAGCATCGGGCCCGCCAGCAGCACCTCGCCGACCTTGCCGGTGGGGAGCCCCTCGCCGTCGGGGCCGACGACGCTCACCTGCATGATGGGCAGCACCCGGCCGGTGCTCGACGGCTTGCGGACGTAGTCGTCGCCCAGGTTGCCGGGCCCGTAGCCGTTGGTCTCGGTGAGCCCGTAGCCGAGCTGGGGGCGGGCGCCGCCGTCGAAGTTGTCGTCGATGCGGCGCACGAGCTCGGGGGCCATCGGGGCGCCGCCGCCGCCGACCGTCTGGAGGCTCGAGGTGTCGCGGGTGGCGAAGTCGGGATGGCTGAGCAGGTCGGCGGCCATGGTGGGCACGCCGATGAAGTTGGTGACCTTCTCGCGCTCGATGAGCTCGAGGGCGCGGCCGGCGTCCCACTTGTGGAGCATCACCAGGCGGGCGCCGGTGAGCACGGCGCCGAGCATCACGGGCACGCAGCCGGTGACGTGGAAGAGCGGCACGATGAGGATGAAGGCGGTGGGGGGCGCCGGGGGAGCGTCGGGATCCGGGTCCTTGCGGAGGCTCTCGACGACGCTGCGGCACACGAAGCCCATCAGCGCGGAGAGCACGGCCCGGTGCGTCGACACCGCGCCCTTGGGGTGGCCGGTGGTGCCCGAGGTGTAGAGGATCGTGGCGTCGTCGTCGGGGTCGACCTCGACGTCGGGCATCGGGGCGCCGGGCACGAGCACGTCGTCGAGGTGGTCGCAGCCGGCGGGCAGCTCGCCCTCGTGGCGCACCACCAGGGCGCGGATGCCGAGGCTCTCGAGGCGGTCACCGACGCGCTCGATGCGCTCGCGGTCGCAGATCAGCACGCGGGCGCCGGAGTCGAGCAGGCCGTACTCGATCTCGGGGCCGGTCCACCACGCGTTGAGCGACACCGCCACCGCACCCACCGACACGATGGCGCCGAAGGCCTCGATCCACTCCGGGTAGTTGCGCATGTCGATGGCCACGCGGTCGCCGCGCTGCACGCCGTAGCGCTCGACGAGGAGGTTGGCGATGGCGTCGACGCGGGCCGTGACCTCGGTGAAGCTCAGCTGCTCGTCCTCGAAGACGAGGAAGGGGGCGTCGCCCCGGGCCCGCAGCCCCTCGAACAGGGCGCGCAGCGAGGGCGGGGTGGAGGTGAACACCCGGGTGGGGCGGCCGAGGACCTCCTGCTCGACGATCTCGAACGGACCGCCGGGGCCGGTCATGGCCGCCACTGCCTCGTCGAAGGTCATCGCCACGGTGGGGTCCCCCTGGGTCGTCGGCTGCCGCCCTGTGGGGCGCGGCAGGTTACCGAACGGTAGCTGCGTCAGCGGGGCCCTGCCGGACCGTGGCGAGGGCCACCACGAGGGGGCGGTCGCCGGCGCCGTGGTCGACCACCGACACCCGCACGAGGTGCTCGAGGCCCTTGGTGCCGATCACCCGGGCGGTGGCCCGCACCGGCCCGACGCGGCCCGGGCTGAGGTAGTGCACGTTGAGGTCGGCGACGGCCATGCCCGGTGTGGGGGTGAGCGCGGGCGTGCCGGCGACGGCGCTGCGCGCCGCGGTGTCGGCCAGCACCGTCATGGCCCCGCCGTGGAGGATCCCCCACGGGTTCCGGGTGCGGTCGACGAGGTCGAGGGCGACCTCACCGGGGGCGTGGCCGTCGCGCAGGGCGAAGAACGTGTCGGGGTCGGCGGCGAAGGCGGGGTCGTCGACCGGCTCGAAGCCGACGGGCCGAACCGGGCGGGTGATCTCGGGCGGCCCGCCGTTCGGGGCCAGCACGGCGGCGGTCATCCAGCCGGTGGCGACGGCGGCGCCGTCGTCGGCCGCGGTGACCGAGGTGCGGGTGACGATGGCCGACCGGCCCCGCCGCAGCACCTCGGTGTCGAGCAGCAGCGGTCCGGTGCCGGTGGGGCCGAACAGGCTCGCCGGGGCCCGGCGCACGTTGAGGTTGGTGGTGACGATCCAGCCGGGGAGGGCGGCGATGCCGCTGGCCATGCCGCTGATGGAGTCGACCAGGGCGGCCAGGATGCCGGTGGGGGTGCGGCCGTTGGCGTCGACCACGTGGGACGGTGCGGCGAAGGGGCCGCGCAGCACGGCGGCGGGGCCGGTGCCGTCGCTCAGCTCGGTGACGGCCATGCCGAGGTAGGCGGCGACGCCGGGCGCGCGCCGGTCGAAGCGCGGGCGGGGGTTCTCTCCGTCGGTGGGCTCCACGTCGCTCACGGCGCCACCACCTCGGCCGTGGCGTAGGAGCACAGCCGCCCGTCGGCGTCGACCAGGCGGACCTCGGTGGTGATGCGGTCGCCCTCGGGCGAGGGCGGCCCGACGGCCACGGCCTCGGCCTGCAGCGGGCCGGACCGGCCCAGCTCGAGGAAGGCGAGGTGCACGTCGACGGTCTCGGCGCCCGGCCCCAGCAGCTCCCGGCCGAGCGAGGCCGAGGCCTCGTCGACCAGCGAGGTGTGCACGCCGCCGTGCAGGGCGCCGACGGTGTTCGACACCTGCGGGGTGAGCTCGACGGTGGCGATGCCGGGAGCCGGCGACGTGATGCCGAGCTCGGCCAGGTAGTCGTCGGGACGGGCGTCGCCAGGGTCGAGGGGTGAGAGGGGGTGGCGGTCGGGCGTGTCGTCGAAGCGGATGTCGACGAGGTGCTCGGGGCGGCCCACCACTGCGAACGACAGGGTGGCGGCTCCGGCGGGGCGGCCGTCGTCGGTGGCGAGGTCGATCTCGATGATCAGCGTGCGCCGGCCCCGCCGCAGCACGAGCACGTCGGCCACGAGCTCGTCGAACGGGCCGGTCGGGAGCAGGTGGATCGAGAGGTCGGCGGTGAAGGCCCAGTCGGGGGCGGCGGCCGAGATCGAGCGCAGGCCGCCGAGGGCGTCGACGAACACGGCCACCGGCCCGAGGCGGGGGCCGCCCGACGGCCGCACGATCTCGGGGCGCACGGCCAGCCAGCCCCGCAGGTCGCCGTCGGCGTCGCGCTCAGACTCCACGTCGAGCAGGCGCATGGCGTGGCGGGCCGGGGGATAGGGCGGCAGCTCGCGGGTCGGTTCGGGCACGGCCGGCGAGCCTACCGGTGCCCCCGATCCCGCCCCGCCGGCGCCCCGCGGGCCGAGCGCGGGTGGGGCTTGAGTAGGGTCGCCGCCATGCCCGAGGCCGGTTCCCCGACGTCCGCACGCCCGCGCCGCCGGCCCGCCCTGGTGGTGGCCGTCGCCGTCGCCGCCACCCTCGCCATCGTGGGCGTCACCCTCACCGGGCCCGGGGCGGGGGCGCAGACCTCCGCCTCCTCCACCACGCGGCCGCCGGCGACCCTCGCCACCACGTCCACCACCGCGGCGGGCGCCTCGACCACCACCACCCGGGCCGCCACCGGCACCACCGGCACGACCACGGCCACCCGGCCGCTGCGGGTCCGGGCCTTCGGCGACTCGATCACCGCCGGCTACGGCTTCTTCTCCGACGGCACCCAGTGGGGCGTCACCCAGCTGCTCTCGTGCCGCCCGCCGGCCGGTGAGTACAACGACCGCTGCTCGTCGAACTCCACCCTCGGGCCCGACGCCCCCGCCGGCCAGCCCGTGTTCAGCGCCGACTTCGGCCTGGGCAACGGCGTGGCGTGGCCGGCCCAGGTGGCCAAGGCTCTGGGCACCTCCGACTACGCCAACTACGCCGTCACCGGCTCCGAGCCGGCCGACTGGATGAACCTGGCGCCCGAGCCCGACGCCCCCGACAACGGCTACCTCCACGACCTCCTCGTGCGGCTCGAGAACGACGACCCCGACCTCGTCCTCATGACCCTCGGCGCCAACCCGCTGCTGTCCGACTTCCTCACCGGGCCGGGCATGGCGTGCTCGCTCTTCGACGACGAGGCCACCCAGCGCCAGCTGTTCCTCGACTGCGTCGACGGCATCATCGACCAGCAGCTCGTGGCGCAGCGCCTCATCGCCACCTACATCGACGTGCTGGCCCACACCGCCAACGCCAAGATCCTGGTGAGCCGCTACTACCTCGCCCTGCCGGCCATCACCCTGTTCGACGAGTGGCAGGGCCAGCTCATGGTCGACCAGGTCAACGCCCAGGTCGACAAGGCGGTGGCGTCGGTGAAGGAGTCGGGCGCCAACTTCGCCGAGCGCATCTCGATCTCCGAACCGGCCCGCTTCGACAGCGGCTGGCCCGGCACCGGGCAGGACGCCACGTGCGGCGCCGACCAGCCCGCCGACGGCCCCAGCCGCCAGGCGTTCGTGGCCCAGGTCGTGCTCGCCGCCCGCGCCGGGTCGGAGGGCTTCTGCCCCTCCGCCGACCCGTGGATCATCGACGGCGACACGGGCATCCACCCCGACCGCGACGGCCATGCGCAGCTGGCCGCGGCGGCCCTCGGCGTGATCCGGGCCAACGGCTGGCAGGTGCCGGCCGGCTGAGCCGGACGATGGTGGCGATCGCCGCCGCCGTCCCGTGCCGCTGCGCTGAGCGGGGCTCGAGCTGGCAGGCCGCCTCAGCCGTGGGAGGCGGCGGAGATCCGGCGGGCGACGTCCTCGGCCTGCTCGAGGGTGAAGTTGCCGCTGATCTGGATCTGGTCGGCCTGGTACGAGGGCTCGTTGATCATCGGGGCCATCACGACGGCTCCGTCGATGACGAAGGCGATCTGCCCGGTCGGGCAGGTGGGCCCCTTGGCGTAGCAGGCCGCGGCGGCGGCGTTGAAGGCGTCGATGCCGGCGGGGCCCTGGGCGAGCAGAGGGTTCACCAGCCCGCCCATGGCTTCACTGTCGACGGCCGTCGCCCGCACGATCCCGTTGCCGTCGACCGCCACCGGACCGAGCTGGTCGATCGTCGGCAGTTCCTCGCCCCCGCCGAACGGCGACGATCCCGCCGGCGCCACGAGCACGGGCCGGAACGACACGCTGTCGGCCGGTGCCGTGCCGGTCGGGAAGTCGGGGATCGTCGTGGCCGCGGGAGCGATCGCCGTGGCCGACACGGGTGGGTTGCCCGCAGCGGGACCGTCGGATCCGCAGCCGGCGAGGACGGCGCTGGCCCCGGCGAGGAGGGCGATGGCGAGCAGAGAGGCGCGGGGCATGGTGGGTCCAGTCTCGGTCACGGGGAGGTGCCGGCTCGGTCGATCCGGGTGCTGTCGGGGGTGATCGTCACGAGGAAGGCCTGCCCGGTCGACTGGGCGTAGCCGACCTGCCAGCCGTTGGCGATCGGCCAGGCGAAGAAGGTGCTGCTCGAGGTGGCACCGACGTCGCCGGCCTCGGGGAGCGAGGCGATGGTCTCCTGCACCGGCGGCTGGGCCAACGCCTGCTCGACGGCTCGAGCCCGGGTGAGCACTCCCTCGGGCGCCTCGGGGATGGTGATCGGGATCGACACGTTGGCCGGTTGGCCGGTGCCGAAGTACGTGGTCGAGACGAGGCCCGGCCCGGGTGCCATCCCCAGTGCGCTCACGTCGAGGGAGCTCGTGATCGTGGCGTGGTCGCCGGGCTCGATGGTGGCGGCGTCGTCGCACCCCACCAGATCGGCGGTGGCCTGGGCGGCGTCGGGCCCGACCAGGCGCTGCAGCTGGTCGAGCGTGAGCACCGGCGGCGTCTCGGCGACGAAGCGGCCCAGGCCGAGCTCGACCTGGACGTCCGTCTCGAACCTCGTCTGGCCAGGGGTGCCGCCTGCCGAGGGGCTGGCTCCGGGCGTGAGGATGGGGCCGAAGCACGACGAGCGGAGCTTCACCGGCTCCGCACCGTCGTTCGTGATCGTCACCTTCGCGGTGACGGTCTCGCCGGCAGCCGGGGTGTCGGTGCTCAGGCTCAGCTCGGTGATGATCTGGCCCTCCGTCGTCGTCGTGGTGACGGGCTCGGGCCCTTCGCCGCCTCGAAGAGCGAGCGCCGCCACGCCGATGACGACGACCACGAGCACGGCGGCCGCGATGGCGAACGCCCCCCGGTGGTGTCGGGGCGCGGGTGCCCTCGACCGGTCGGGCTGGGAGAGCGGGGGTCGCTGGTCGGTGATCGCCCCCGCGTAGAGGCTGAGCTGGTCCTCGATCGACGTCATCCGTCCACCTCCCCGAGCCGCACACGGAGCCGGGCGATCCCACGGTCGTAGTGGGTGCGGACGCTCGTGTCGGCCACGCCGAGGAGCTCGGCCACCTCGCCGGGCTTCCATCCCATGCCCGCGATCAGGAACACCACCATCCGCTGCTTCTCGCTGAGCGACGCCAGGGCGGCCGGGAGCCCGGGCTCGACCTGGGGCATCACGCTCGGAGGCACCGGGGGCAGCAGCGGTCGCTTCCGCCGACGGCCCAGGTGGTTGCGGGCGATCCGGTAGAGGTAGCCACCGGGGTTCTGCATGGCGAGCACGCGGTCGGGCTCGGCGCAGAGGTAGGCGAAGGCCTCGGCCACGGCGTCGTCGACCGCGTCGGGCGATGCCAACGGTGTCAGCGCGGCCCTCAGCCTCGGCCCCAGGTCGGCGAACGCCGCGCTGAGCCTGTCGTCGTCCGCTGTCTCCACTCTCCGCCTCTCGACCGCGCAGAACATAGGTCACCCTGTAGAGCGTCGAGCCCTGCGAGATCGCCACAACGAGCCCTCCGTCGTCCGCGAAATCGACGCATGCCGATGAGGCTCCTCGGGCCACGATTTGTCGATGGGTGAGCTGTGGCCGTTCTTCGAGCTGGTCGTGGCGACGCCGCGCGTCCAGCTGCGGTACCCGTCCGACGCCGACCTGCAGGTGCTCGCCGAGGTCGCCGCCTCGGGGATCCACGATCCCGACGAGATGCCGT
The DNA here is from genome assembly GCA_945957335.1 of uncultured Actinomycetes bacterium. GTDB lineage: Bacteria > Actinomycetota > Acidimicrobiia > Acidimicrobiales > Acidimicrobilacustridaceae > CAMFLJ01. The sequence continues at coordinate 17,190 of CAMFLJ010000012.1, forward strand.
TCTCGGTGCCCTGGAGCCGGCTCGAGCCGCCGGCGCTCGAGCGCAACATCCTCCAGTTCGCGTGGCGCTGCCGGGCGGAGCTCACGCCTCGTTCGTGGCAGATGCCGCTGGTGGTGGTCGAGGACGGCGTGATCGTGGGCTGCCAGGACCTGTTTGCCACCGACTTCCCGACGACCCGGGTGGTGGAGACCGGCTCGTGGCTGGCGCGCTCCACGCAAGGTCGCGGCATCGGCAAGGAGATGCGGGCAGCGGTCCTCCACCTCGCCTTCGAGCACCTCGGTGCGCGTGAGGCGCACTCGGCCTCGTTCGCCGACAACCCCGCGTCGGCGGCCGTGAGCGCGGCGAACGGCTACGAACCCAACGGCACCGTCGTGGCAGATCGCGAGGGCGTCCCCGTGCGCCAGGACCGGTGGCGGCTCACCCGCGAGCACTATGAGCCCGGTCGGCGTGATGACATCCACGTTCGCGGGATCGATCGGTGCCTCACCCTGCTGGGGGTCGACCACGCTTGACGGCGATGGGCTGGTTGGGAGGTCCGGTCAGCGGCGTCGGCTTCGGGACCACGAGCATCGCCACCACGCCGATGACGGTGAGGGGAGAGCACTGGTCCAGGACGGCGCGTGCACGAGGGAGATCCTCGGGGGGGTCCTTCCGGTCCGTGGCGGGCATCCTGCTCCGACCGCCGTCGATCGGCTCTCAGGCCCCGGATTCAACGGTCCGGACGGACCAATCCGGCTGGGTGCCCTCGTTCCGCACCCCCGGAGGGCCCGGATCCGAGCCACCGCTCTCGGTTCTGGCTGAACTTGCGTACCGCCGGCGGTACGCAGGTTCAGCCAGAACGGGATGGCAGGCGGGTCGGGCCGTCGGGGCGGGCAGGTCGCCTGTGGGAGCCTGGGAACCAGGCGAGGGGAGCGGGCGTCGAAGTGCGCATGAGGCGGATCTCGGTTCACGGAGCGGCGAGGCCGCAGCGGCACGTCGGTCGGGAGAGGATCCCGCCGGCCGTCGTGCTGGTCGGCGCCGTCGTGGCACTCGTCGGGCCAACCGGGTGTGACGGTGGCGGCGCGGATCGCCGTGAGGCGACGGCCTCGTGGGAGCTGAGTGCGGCCGTCGACCCGAGCGCCACGGTCCTGCCGATCATCGTCTTCGTGGGGTCCTCGACGTGCGAGCGGTTCGAGGGCGTCGAGGTGGCGGAGACCTCCGACGCCGTCACCGCCACGGCGATCATCAGCTCGCCCACGGGTGACCAGGGGTGCACCTCCGACATGAGGACCGAACGGGTGGAGGTCACCCTGCAGGAGCCGCTCGGCGCGCGGGAGCTTCTCGGGTGCGGTCAGGCACCGGGCTACCCGGACGAGCCGAGAGACTGCCTCGTCCCCTCGGCCGTCATGGGCCCCACCCCCTGAGTCCGGTCCATGGCTCGTGCCGAGGCCGCTGGGCCGCCGACGGCGAGCACGTTCGGCCGGGACGGGACCGTGGGGTCAACCTGGGTGTCGGTCACTGGCCGGGGGAGGGGGCTCGGTCGGGAGCTCCTCGCCGGCCCGGTGCTCGGCGAAGCGCTCGACCGGGGCCTTGCCCGACCACTCCGTGTCGTAGGACCAGTCGGGCTGCTTGTCCCGGTGCCGCTCGTCCCAGACGGCGACCCCCTCGTCGATGTCGAGCAGTTCCGCCACCAGGGTCGGCGCCGTCCCCGGCGCCACGTGATCGAGGTGGGCCTGCACCTCGGCGTCGAATGTGTCCAGGAGGCTTCCGACCACCAGCTGCTGCTGGGTGGCGAGGAAGCACCGGGCCCCTTCGGTGACGGTGCCGAGCCGTTCGCGCACCGTCTCCAGGTCGCGGTGCTCGCCCTCCGAGGCGGCGATACGGGCGAGGAGCTCGGCGATCTGGAGCCCGTCGACCTTGCACGGCCGGCACTGTCCGCACGACTCGGTGGCGAGGAACCCCGCCACGCCGGCCGCCAGTGCCGCCATGTCGTCGTTGTCGTCGTAGACCACGAACCCGGCCGAGCCGACGCCCGAACCGATCGCCGCCATGGCCTCGTACGACAGGGGCGTGTCGAGCAGATCGTCGGTGAGCACCGTGTTCGAGACGCCGACGAGGACCGCCTTGTAGCGGCCGGAGGTCGGTGGGCCGCCAATGGCGGCGAGCACCTCGCGCAGCGGGGTCCCCATGATCACCTCGCCGACAGCGGCCCGTTGGACCGAGCCGGTCACGGTGCACACCACGGTGCCGGGTGACTCCTCCGTGCCTTCGGTGCGGAACCAGGACGGCCCCCGGGCCACGATGTGGGCGATGTTGGCGAGGGTCTCGATGTTCTCGACCAGCGCCGGCGGGGACTCGCCCGCACCGACCATCTCGATCTCCGCCGAGAGGCCGGTCTCTCGCACGTCCCCCGACGGGCCGTCGAGCGCCTGCTCATGGAGACCACGTCGGAACGGCGGGGCGATGCGGGGGAACGGGTAGCGCCCGTCGACGACCTCCAGCAGCGCGGTCTCCTCGCCGTAGAGGTACTCGTCGGGTCCCTCGACGATGCGCACGACGAGGCCGTCGAGCCACCCCGCCTCGCGCACCTCGTCGACGGCCGCTGCGAGGCGCCCGAGCTCCTCCCGGAACGCGTGCTTCAGCCCGAACACGATCTCGTCGGCACCGACGACCCGAGCGGCGATGACCGCGCCTTCGATCACCTGGTAGGGGTCGTTGCGCAGGATGGTGCGGTCCTTGAAGGTGCCCGGTTCACCCTCGGCGCCGTTGACGACCACCGACGACGAGGTGTGGGGGGCGTGGGCGTCGAGCACCGTGCGCCACTTCCGACCCGTCGGGAACCCGGCGCCGCCGCGGCCGCGCAGGCCGGACTCCTCGAGCACCTCGATCACCTCAGAGGGCTCGAGGTGGCCCAGCGCGTCGAGGCCCCGACCGCCGCGCGCCTTCCGGTAGTCGGCGAGCGACCGGATGGCCTCCGGGAACAGGATGCGGTGCACGAGGGTCACGACGACATCCAGGCTCGGGCACCGATGATCGTGGGCAACTTCCCCATCGCAGGTCCCTCTCCCCAGCGGGCCAAGGCCCAATCAGCGTCCGGACCCGCCGTCCCCATCTACGTACCCCCACCGCACCATCCGAGAACGACCGAGCGCAGGGGCGGGATACCGTGCGGGCGCCGCCGGGCAGGTCGCCGTCCGTGTGGCGATGGGGGTGCGAGGTGCAGGAGCAACGGACGTTCTGTCGGATCTGCAGCGCCGCGTGCGCACTCGTGGTGACGACCGACGGCGAGCGCGTCGTCTCGGTCAGGGGTGACGTCGACGATGCCACCTCGCGCGGCTACGCCTGCTCGAAGGGGCGTTCGGTCGGAGCGCTCCACCACCACCCGAGGCGCCTCGACGGCGCGTCGTTGCGGGATGCCGGGGGCACGCTTACGCCCGTCGGTTGGGACGAGTGCCTCGACGACCTGGCCGAGCGGATCGCCGGCGTGCAGGCCGCCCACGGACGAGACGCCGTGGGCGTCTACATGGCCACGGCGTCGACCTTCGACTCGCTGGGCGCCCGCTACGGTGCCCGGTTCGCCCAGGGCCTGGCCACCCGGAACCGGTACTCGGCCGTCACGCTCGACTCCCCGAGCAAGCCCCTCGTCGCCGAGTTGATGGCCGGCCGCGGCGACCTCCTCCCGGCGGTCGACCTGGAGCGGGCCACGCTGTCGATCTTCATCGGCGTCAACCCGGTGGTGAGCCACGGCCACTTCAACGCCTTCCCCGACCCGGTCACCCGCATCCGCCACCTGGCGTCCGAGGGTCGCGAGGTGTGGGTGATCGACCCCCGCTCGACCGAGACCGCCCAGCTCGCCACGTGGCACCTCCAGCCGCGGCCCGGAACCGACTGGGTGCTGCTGGCCCACCTCGTGCGCGAGATCCTGTCCGACGGCGCCGAGCACGGGTACCTGGACGGGAAGGCGTCGGGCCTCGACGAGCTGCGTCGTGCCGTCGCACCCGTCGACCGGGCGATGGTGGTCGACCGCACCGGGCTCGCCGAGGCCGAGATCGACGGCCTGCTCGCCGCCCTTCGTCGCCACGAGCGGGTGGCGGCCCAGACCGGCACGGGCGTGTCGATGGGTGTTGCCGCCAACGTCGCCGAGTGGCTCACCTGGGCGCTGCAGATCGCCAAGAAGTCGTACGACCAACCGGGCGGCATGTGGTTCAACCCGGGGTTCGTCACCTGCCACGACCGGAGGAAGGTGACGCCGGGCCCGGCGGTGGCCGACCTCGGGACCCCGGCACCGAGCCGACCCGACCTCCCGGCCCGGATGGGCGAGTTCCCGAGCGCCGCCCTCGTCGACCAGATCGAGGAGGGCGAGGTGCGGGCGCTGATCGTGTTCGGCGGCAACCCGCTCAGCTCGTTCCCGGAGCCCGAGCGCCTCGCCGCCGCCCTGGGCTCGCTCGAGGTGCTGGCCGTCCTCGACGTCATCGAGACCGAGACCGTCGAGCTGGCCTCCCACGCCCTCGGTTGCACCGACCCGCTCGAGCGGGCCGACGTGCCCCTGCTGCTCGACCAGTTCCTCCCCGAGGTCGGCTCGCGCTACACGCCGGCGGTCGTGGCTCCGTCCGCGGGCCACCGCCACGCCTGGCAGATCTTCCACGACCTTGGCGCCCGCCTCGACATCGAGGTCCTGCCCGCCGACGTCGACCCGGCCACCGTGACCGAGGACGAGCTGCTGGCCCGGCTGACCGCCCGCGCCCGTCGTCCGTTCGAGGAGCTGCGGGAGAAGCGGCTGGTGGTCGACGAGCCGTCCACGTTCGGGTGGGTCGAGGCGTCGCTGCCCGACGGCCGCTGGCGCCTCGCGCCTCCCGACCTCGTGGCCCAGCTCGAGGGGCTGCTCGAACGCGCGCCCGATCCCGGTCTGCTGCTGATCCCGCGACGCCAGCCCCGCCACATGAACTCCCTGCTGCGAGATGCCGGGGCGAGCGACCGCCGCGACCGCCCCGAGGTCCTGGTTCACCCGCTCGACGCCGCCGAGCTCGGTCTCGGCGACGGGCAGCCCGTGGCCGTCCGATCCGGGCACGGCCACCTGCACGGCGTGAGCCGTCTCGACGACGGCCTGCGACGGGGTGCGGTGTCGGTGCCACACGGGTGGCCGGGCGACGCCCACGTCGGTCGGCTCATCTGTGGCGCCGAGTGCGATCCGCTCACCGGCATGGTCCGCTCGTCGGGTGTCCCGGTGACGCTCGAGCCCCTGGACGCCTAGCGGGCTCCGCTCCGTCGCGTACCGGTCGAAGAGGCCCGCTGCGGAAATGCCGTCGGCCTGCTCGTCGTGACTCAGCAGGCGAGCGCGGTCGAGACCCTCGATCGGTGGCTCGATGAGCGGGCGATCGCTGCCGCGTAGCGTGCCTTCCGCAGTGCGACCCGGCCCGTGGGCGGCTCGGCGCTGGCCGGCTCGTACTGCGCCTGCAGGCCGTCCCCCAGCATCTCGAGGGCGTCGGCCCGGAGCTGGGAGATGCGGGAGAGGCTCACCTCGAGCGCGAGAGCGAGATCGCGGTCGGTGCGATCGTCGAAGTACGAGCCGACGATCACGGTGCGATGGCGGTCGGGCAGCGCGGCGACCGCATCGTGCAGGTAGGCGATCTGCTCGACCACCTCGAGCGCCGTGGCCGGGTCACCGCGTTGCATGTCGTGGAGGCTGACCCGTGAAGCCAGGTCGTCGTTGGCGTTGACGTCGAGGCTCTCGACCCGGCCTCGTTGGACGAGCTCGCGCAGGCGGTGCAGGTCGTCGATGGTGACTCCCATCGCCGACGCGAGCTCCTCCGGTGTCGGGGTCCGCCCGAGCTGGCTGGCGATGCCCCGCTCGGTGGAGTCGGCGAGCCGGGCCGACGCCCTGACCGACCGGGGTGCCCAGTCGGACGACCGGCACGAGTCGAGGATGGCGCCGCTGATCCGACGCTGGGCGTAGGGGCCGAAGGGGATCCCTCGCTCGGGCTCGAAGCGCGCGGCGGCCTCGACCAGGCCGAGCAGCCCGGCCGACGTGAGCTCGCTCCGGTCGATGTGGCTCGGGAAGCGAGCGGCCATCTTGGCGACCACGGCATCGACCAGGTCGAGATGGTTCTCGACCAGCGTCCGGCGGGGACCGGTCTCGGTGCACGGCCGAAGGGAGGTGGGGGCGGCATGGCTCGAGGTCGGCATCATCATCGGCTCCGATCAGATCGCCCGGACACGGCGGATGTCGCTGGCGCCGTTGCTGGTGGCGCGATCGCTCACGAGGAGGTCTCCCGTCGCGGTCGTGGCGAGCCCGGCCGGGTTCCGGATGGTCGCCCCGATCGCCGGTCCGTTGTCGCCGGTGGTCCCGGCCGAGCCGGTGAACGCGAGCTGGGTCACGGCGCTCGAGCTGGCCCGGCGGACGCAGCTGCGGCCGGTGTCGGCGATGATCACGTCGCCGTTGGGGGCGATGTCCACCGCTTCGGGCCCGGACAGGGAGACTCCGGCCGGCGTCGACGCCGTGGTGCAGCTGGTCGAGGCCCCGCCGCCGGCGACCAGCGTCGCCGTGGTCCCGGAGACCCGGCGGACGCAGTTGCGGCCCGTGTCGGCGATGATCACGTCGCCGTTGGGCGCCACCGCGACGCCCTGCGGCGCGCTGAGCTGGAGCGAGCTGGCGGTGACCGAGGTCGAGCTGCAGGTCGTCGTGGCTCCGCCGCCGGCGACGCGGGTCGTCGTGGTCCCGGAGACCCGGCGGACGCAGTTGCGGCCCGTGTCGGCGATGATCACG
>CAMFLJ010000013.1 GCA_945957335.1 uncultured Actinomycetes bacterium
GCGTGATGCTGCGGTCGTCGTGGCCCTCGAGGACCCTCGCCTGGCGGGTGTTGTGGATGCCCACGATCGCAACGTCGTGGAACGGGTGCTGCGCCATGGGCGAGCCGATCCCCCTGTCTCGGCGGCGGCCACCCCGGCACGCCGCTCCCCTCCTTCCTAGCATCAGCCCATGGCTCTCTCCCCCACCACCGTCTCCTTCACCACCGACGACGGCGTCGCCCTCGAGGGCGACCTCTGGCTCCCGCCGACCGCGACCGCGTCGGCGCCCGTCCCCGGTGTGGTGATGAGCCACGGCTTCTCGGCCACGCGCGCCATGGCGCTGCCCGGGTTCGCCGCGGCCTTCGCCGACGCCGGCATCGCCGTGCTGCTCTACGACCACCGCAACCTGGGGGCCTCCGGCGGCGACGCCCGCCAGCACATCGACCCCTGGCGCCAGACCCTCGACATGGGCACCGCGCTGGGCTGGCTGGCCGACCGGCCCGAGGTCGACGCCGAGCGCCTCGGGGCCTGGGGGTCGAGCTTCTCGGGGGGCGAGGTCATCGCCCTCGGCGCCACCGACCGCCGGGTGAAGGCGGTGGTGGCCAACGCACCGTTCGCCGGCCTGGGCGACCTCGGCCCGGATGACGACGAGGCCGCCGAGGCGCGCTTCACCGCCATGGCCGAGGTGCTCACCGGCGCCCGCCCCGTGCCCGAGACGAGCGAGATCGGCCCCATGGCCGTCGTCCTCGAGCCGGGGGCGGAGGGCCCTGCCTTCCTGCCCCAGCCCGAGTCGAGCGAGTGGTTCCTGGCCCACGGGCCCGGCACCGGCTGGGAGAACCGGTTCACGCTGGGCATGAGCGCCGAGCCGCCGTTCGACCCCTTCGTGTGCGCGTCCCACGTGTCGCCCGCGGCGCTGCTCATGGTCGTGGCGACCCACGACGTGGTGGCCTCCACCGAGGTCGCCCTCGCCGCGTTCGAGCGGGCCCGATCACCCAAGCGGCTCGCGCTCGTCGACGGCCACCACTTCGTCGACTACCAGGGCGACGGCTTCGAGCACGCCGCGGCCGTCATGGTCGACTTCCTGCTCGAGCACCTCTGAGCCACCGGGCCGCGCCCTCGGCCCGCGACCGGACGCGATCCTGCCCGCGGGGTGCACGCCGGAGCGTGCGGTTCGCGGGCAGGAAGCGGTGGAGCCGGAGCGTCAGTCGGTGACGACGTTGGGGCGCCCGAGGCCCTGGGCCTCGCACAGCGCCATGTAGGCGTCGTAGGTGCCGCGGCCGTCGGAGACCGAGGCCACGCTGCCGTCGTCGTCGAGGTTCAGGTTCACGCCGTACATGTGGAACCACACCTGGGTGTCGTCCTCGATGCACTCGAGCGTGTGGACCGAGCCGGCCGGCTCGTACAGGAACGAGCCCGCCCGGTTGACGTAGTCGTACTCCTTGTACTTCCACGCGCCGCTCACCGTGTAGCCCCACACCGGGCCGGTGTGGCGGTGGGTCTGCACGTCGAAGCCGGCCTGGAAGATGTTCTCCACGATCCAGAGCCCCTCCTTCTCGCGCAGCTGGAGGAGGCGAAGCTTGTTGCCGTTGCCGATGTCGACCCAGGGCAGCTCGTCGGCGCCGACGTGCACGGCCTCGGGGGCGGTGGGATCGATGAGGGTCATGGTCACTCCTGCGAGGTGCGAGGGGTCGGGCCCCACGCACGCCGTGTGGCGGTGCCGTGCGCTCGTCCCCCTGACGGCCCGTGGTCCCGGGCCCGAGCAGTCTCTCACGGCCGCGCGCCGATCGTGCCAGTCGGGCCGTGCGTGCCCCAGACTGGTCCCGTGACCGTGGGACGAGTGGAGATCGAGCGATGGTGATGGGCGCCCGCCCCGACGTGCCCACCGCGCGTCCGGGCATCACCGCGGTCAACACCGTCGGCCTGGTGCAGCAGCTCACCAACTCGGTGCTGCGGGTGCCGTTCCGCCGCCCCTGGGAGGGGCCGGCGTCGCTGCCCGCCAACGTGGCGGCCGCCGTGACCCGTGAGACCGTGCGGGGCTTCATGGGCTACTGCTCGGGCCTGCCGATCGAGGAGTTCCGCAGCATCGAGCAGCTCCTCGACACCCTGTCCCGCCAGGTCATGCCCCGGGTGGTGTCGGCCCTCGACGTCCGACCCCGGGACGGCATCGTCGGCGGCGTGCACGGGCGCTGGTACCGACCCAACGGCATCGACCCGGTCGGCACGATCCTCTACCTCCACGGCGGCGGCTACATCGGCACCTCGCCGAGCATGTACGGCTTCTTCGTCGCCGCCCTCGCCCGCCGCACCCGCTGCGAGATCTTCGTGGCCGACTACCGCCTGGCCCCGGAGTTCCCGTTCCCGGCCGGGCTCGAGGACGCCGTCACGGTCGTGGAGGCCCTGCGCGAGATCGGCGTCCCCCACGGGCGCCTGTTCGTCGCCGGCGACTCCGGCGGCGGTGGCCTGGCCAACTCGCTGGTGATGGCCGAGCCCTACGTGGGGTTCGCTCCGCCGGCCGGGCTGCTGCTCTTCTCCCCCGAGGTCGACCTCCGCCTCGACCAGCCCTCGGTCACGGAGAACGCAGCACACGACATCCTGCCCTGGAACATCCCGACCACGGCCTACCTCCACGGCCTCGAGCCGAGCTCGCCTTTCGTGTCACCCGACGAGGCCGACCTGTCGGGCTACCCGCCGGTGTTCGTGTGCTGGGGTGACCGCGAGATGTTCCGCGACCCGATCCGCCGCTTCCGCGACCGCCTGGTGGAGGGCGGGGTCGACCACGTCGCCGTCGAGGCGCCCGGCATGTTCCACGTCTACCCGATCCTCATGCCGTGGGCCGGGCCGAGCCACGTCGTCTACGACGAGGTGGGCCACTTCATCGAGCGCCTCGTCGAGGGCCACCCCACCTACGAGAGCGCGACCGACCGCACGGCCGTCGACGACGGCGGCGAGGACGACGGCTCGGACGGCGCGGCCGCCTCCGACGGGGACAAGCCGGCGGCGGAGGGCTAGGACCGGCCCGGGGCCACCATGCGGCCCGACGCGGCGTCGACCTGCTGCTCGTCGACGCGGATCGGGGTGCCGTTGACCAGCACATGGCGCACGCCGCTCGGCGCGTCCGCCGTGAGGCGCTCGGAGCCCGCCGGGAAGTCGGCGACGCGCCGGATCGGCCCGGGGGCGACCGTGGCGAGGTCGAACACCACGACGTCGGCGTAGGCGCCGGGGCGCAGCTCGCCGCGGTCGACGAGGTCGAAGAGGTCGGCCTGCGACTTGGTGAGGCGGTGCACGGCGTCCTCGACCGTCATCACGCCGCGCTCGCGCACCCAGTTGCCGAGCAGGTCGGTGGCCTGGGGCGCGTCGCACAGCTGGCCCACGTGGGCGCCGGCGTCGGAGAGGCCGAGGGCGACGTTCTGGCGGGTGATGAGGAAGCCGACCTCGTCGGGGTCGTCGTTGGCCAGGATGCAGCGCACCCGCAGCAGCAGGTCGGGCTCGTCGAGGGCGAGGTCGAGCATGGCGTCGAACGGCGTGGCCGCGCCGCGCTCGTCGGCGATCTCGGTCATGCGACGGCCCATCAGCTCGGGGTGGGCCGCGCTCTCGCTCACCTCGTAGGTGTCCCAGCGCGGGATGAAGCCGGTGGCGCTCTCCCAGGCGGCGAGGGTCTCGGCCCGCCACGCCGGGTCGGCGTAGGCGGCCCGGCGCTCGTCGAGCGACGCCGTCATGAGCGCGGCGAAGTGCGGGTTCGTGTTGAGGGTGAACGGCTCGGTGAGGGTCATCACGAAGGCGAGGGGCCGGGGCGACACCTGCGGCCACACGCGGGCACCACGGGCCCAGCCCGCCTCGTTGACGTCGACGATGCGCCGGTGGCTGCCGGTGGGCATCGAGAGCAGCGCGGTGAACGTGAACGGCGCGCCGGCCTCGAGCTGCATGTCGTAGATGTCGTCGATGGGCAGGTCGGTGCCGGGGGTGACCTCCACGACGCCCTTGCCGGCCCGGCCGACGACGGCGAAGAGGGCCTCGAGCTCCGACCGCTCGGCGAAGCGCGACGGAACGGGCTTGCCGTCGGCGCCGCGGTGGGTCGGCGCCACGCTGGTGGCGAACCCGGCGGCACCGGCGGCCAGCGCCTCCTCGAGCTCGGCGCACATGCGCTCGACCTCGTCCGCGGTGGCGGCACGCTCGTAGGCGTCGTCGCCCATCACGTAGAGGCGCAGCGCGGTGTGGCCGACGTAGGCGGCGAAGTTGAGCCCGAGGGGCAGGCGACCGACCGACGCCAGGTACTCGGGGAACGAGGCGAAGTCCCACGGCACACCGGCGGCGAGCGCGGCGACGTCCATGTCCTCGACGTTCTCGAGCGTGCGGGCGATGAGCTCGCGGTGCTCGGGCCGGGTGGGCGCGATCGAGAACCCGCAGTTGCCGGCCACGACGGTGGTGACACCGTGGAACGACGAGGGCGTGAGCGACGGGTCCCAGAAGACCTGCGCGTCGTAGTGGGTGTGGATGTCGATGAAGCCGGGGGCCACGATGCAGCCGGTGGCGTCGAGCACCCGGTCGACGCCGTCGGCCGACAGGCCGGGGCCGACCTCGACCACCCGGTCGCCCTCGATGCGGACGTCGGCGGCGACGCCGGGGGCGCCCGTGCCGTCGACGACGGTGCCGCCTCGGATCAGGATCGTGCTCATCGGTGGACCTCCGGGGTCAGGGCGGCGATCTCCGCCTCCATGCCGTACAGGCGGGCGCAGTTGCGCCAGACGATGTCGTCGCGCACCTCGGGCGCCATGCCCGCGGTGTGCTCGGCCAGCAGCGCCTGGCTGTCGGGCCAGGTCGCGTCGCTGTGGGGGTGGTCGCTCGCCCACAGCAGCTTGTGGTGGTTCATCTGGTCGACGACCTTGAACGCCGTCCAGTCGTCCTGGAACGTGAACGAGACGTTCTCGAACAGGTACTCGCTCGGGCGCCGTTCCATGTTGGCGGTGAGCCAGTTGCTGTGGCGCTTCGCGGCGTGGTCGGCCCGGTAGGCCCAGTGCGGCACCCAGCCGGCGTCGGCCTCGACGCACACGATCTGGAGATCGGGGTGGCGGTCGAAGACACCGCCGAAGATCATCGTGCCGACGATGTCCTGGTTGGCCCGCAGGATGCCGAGGAAGCTGTTCATCTTGGGGCCGCGGTACTCGGCGCCGCCGATGTTGGTCCGGGCCGTGAGGATGTGGAACGACAGCGGCAGGCGCAGCTCGACCGCGGCCTGCCAGAGCGGGTCCCAGGCCGGGTCGTCGTAGTCGCCGACGGTGTCGAGGCAGGCCGGCATGCCCGGCATCATCACGCCGCGGAGCCCGAGGTCGCGGATGCGCACGAGGTCGTCGACGCCCTCGGCCACCGAGCGCAGCGCGGTCTGCCCGACGCCCACGAGCCGGCTGGGGCTGGCGGCCTGGAACTCGGCGATCCAGAGGTTGTAGGCGTCGAAGCAGGCCTTCTTGTAGTCGGCGTCGTCGAGGTTGCAGATCAGCATCCCGGCCGACGGGTAGAGCACCTCGGAGGCCACGCCGTCACGGTCCTGCTCGGCCAGGCGGGCAGCAGGGTCCCAGCCACCCTGGTGCAGCTCGTCCCACGCCACGTACTCGAAGGGCCCGATCTTCTCCGGTGGGCGCCCGGCGGCGGCCACCATGCCGTAGGGCACGCGGCTGCGGCCCTCGTCGATCAGCAGCACGGCGCCCATGACGTCGTCGGTGACGGCGCGCGGCGCCCGGTCGCGGAAGCGCGGGTCGATGCGGTCGAGGTAGCAGTCGCCCGGCTCGGTCACGTGCGAGTCGGCCGACATCGTCAGCAACGTCATGGGTCCCCCTCCGGGCCGGTGCCCGACCGGCCCGCTCACCCTAATGGGATCGCATCAGTTCGTGGACAGCCGCACCGGCATGGCCTTGAAGGCGTTGTTGAGGTTCGAGCGGGTCCGTCGGGGCTCGCCGGTGAGCTCGATGGTCGGGAAGGTGTTCAGCAGCTCCTCGAAGAACACGCGGCCCTCGAGGCGGGCGATGTGGACGCCCAGGCAGAAGTGCTCGCCGATCCCGAACGACAGCTGGGGGTTCGGGCTGCGGTGGATGTCGAAGGCCTGGCTGTTCGCGAACACCTTCTCGTCGCGGTTGGCCGACGTGTAGTACATCGCCACCTTGTCGCCCTTGGCGATCGGGGTGCCGCTCAGCTCGGTGTCGTCGGTGGCGGTGCGCCGGAAGTAGTGGAGCGGGTTGTGCCAGCGCAGGATCTCCTCGACCGCCTGGGGGATCAGCGAGGGGTCGGCCCGCAGCTCGGCCAGCTGCTCGGGGTGCTGCAGCAGCGCCCAGACTCCCCCGACGATCATCGTCACCGTGGTGTCGTTGCCGGCGGTGATCATCTGCACGAGCATGCTGCCGACGTCGGCGTCGGTGAGGTAGCGGCCGGCGAACTCCTGCCCGAGGATGATGTCCATAAGGTCGCCCTGGGGCTCCATCTCACGTCGTGAGGCGGCGAACTGCATGCCGTACATGGCCATCTGCATCGACGAGTCGGCGTCGCCGGCCTCGGTGTTGTCGCCGTCGGGGTTGATCTCGGGGTCCTGGCCGCTGGTGTTGCGCTCGGCGAGGGCGTGGAGCAGGTCCCAGTCGGCCTCGGGCAGGCCGAACAGACGGCCGATCACCTGCGTCGGGAGCGACCCGACGACCTCGTGCACCATCTCGACGTCGCGGCGCTGCGCGGCCTCGGCGAGGATCGAGCGGGTGATGTCGCGGATCTGGCCCTCCATGCCGGCCACCACCCGGGCCGCGAACTCGGGCGCCAGCGGCTTGCGGTAGGCGATGTGCCGCGGCGGGTCCATCGACAGGATCATGTCCCTCATGCGGGCGAGGCGCTCCGGGTCGAGGTCCTCGATCACCACGCCGCCGGCCTCGGCCGAGAAGACCTGCGGGTTGCGCGAGACGTGCACCACGTCGGCGTGGGTCAGCACCGCCCAGAAGCCCGGCTCGGTCGGCATGTCCTGCCAGTAGACGGGTTGCTCGCGCCGCAGCTCGGTGAGCATCTCGTGCGGCGGACCGTCCAGGAACACGTCCGGGTCCCACAGATCGACGAACTCGGCCATCGGCCCTCCCCCTCGGGTCGCGGGCCCCCAGCCCGCGATCGCCACCGATTGTGGCCCAGCCGGATCACCGGCGCGGCCGTTCAGGCCATCGCGTGGGCCCCACCCGCCGCTCGCGGAGGCCCGCGGCCGGAGAACTACGGTGACCCGTCACGCCCCTCCGGGGGACCGACGCGCACACAGGGGGAGCCGACGTGCCGGTGCCGCTCGACGAACACCCGATCCACCAGGGCCCGCAGTCGATGAAGTGGTTCGTGACCAGCGACCGCAACGTCTACGACCGCTGCATCATGCACGCCCTCTCGCCCGACGGCCGCCACCAGCTCGCCGCCGGCCTCGGGGTCTACCCCCACGTCGGGGTCATCGACTGCTACGTCGCCACCCGCCGCGACCGCACCCTCACCTCGCTGCGCACCTCGGGCGAGCTCGGCGACGACCGCATGCGCCAGGAGGTCGGGCCCATGCGCATCGAGGTCGTCGAGGCGCTCCAGGAGGTGCGCTTCGTGTGCGAGGGCGCCGAGCACGGGGTCGAGGTCGACCTCACCTGGCACGGGGCCTTCCCCGCCATCGACGAGCCCCGCCACATCCGCCGCAGCGGCGACGACGTCATCCTCGACGCCTTCCGGTTCGTGCAGACCGCGTCGGTCACCGGCACCGTCACCATCGACGGCGAGCGCATCGACGCCACCGCCGAGGGCTGGAGCGGTGCCCGCGACCGCTCGTGGGGCATCCGGCCCGTCGGCCAGGGTGCTCCGGCCGGCAAGCCGGTGGAGCCCGGCATGTGGTGGTGCTGGATCCCGCTGCGCTTCGACGACTTCGCCCTCATGTTCGTGCTCGAGGAGGCCCCCGACGGCTACCGCACGATCAACGAGGCGGTGCGGGTGTGGCCCGACGGCCGCATCGAGCAGCTCGGCTGGGCCGAGCCCGAGATCGAGTACCGCTCCGGCACCCGCTACCCCACCAGGGCCCGCATCGGCCTGAAGGAGCGCGGCGGTCGCGAGCTCGTGCTCGACATCGAGCCCATGGGCCCGATGCCCCTCTCGGTCGGCCTCGGGTACGGCCCCGACGACGACGGCTGGAACCACGGCCGGTGGATGGGCGAGAGCTGGTCCCAGCGCGTCGACCACGACCTCGACGACCCGGCGGTCCAGCAGCGCGTGGCGTGGAGCATGATCGACCACGCGGCCCGGGCCACCCTCGACGGCCAGGTCGGCTACGGCATCTTCGAGCACTTCAACCTCGGCCGCCACGACCCGAGCGGCTTCCCCGACCTCACCACGATGGAGCCCTAGTGATGGACATCGCCATGACCCTGCCCACGATGGTCGCCCACGACCGGGCCGACACCCTGGCGTGGTGCCGCTCGGTCGACGAGGGCCCGTGGTCGAGCCTCGCCATCCCCGAGCGCATCACCTACCCGGCCCACAACTGGGTGGTCGAGGCCTCGGCCGCCGCCGCCCTCACCGAGCGGGTGCGGCTCTGGACCACGATCATCGTGCTCCCCGCCCACGACGCGGTCGACGTCGCCAAGCAGACGGCGTCGATCGACGTGCTGAGCGACGGCCGCCTCACGGTCGGCGTGGGCGTCGGCGGGCGCGAGCACGACTACCGCGCCATCAACGGCTCGTTCGAGCGGCGCTGGGCGCGCATGGACGAGCAGGTCGCCACCATGCGCCGCATCTGGGCCGGCGAGCCCCCCTTCGAGGGCGCCGACCCGGTAGGCCCTCCCCCGGTGCAGGCCGGTGGCCCGCCCATCGTGGCCGGCGTCATGGGCCCGAAGGCGCTGGCACGCGCGTCGAAGTGGGCCGTCGGCGTCGACGACGGTGGCACCGTCTTCGGGATCGACCCCGTGGCCGTGGCCGCCTCGTTCGACCGCGTCCGCCAGGCCTGGGTCGACGCCGGCCGCACCGAGGCGCCCCACCTCTCGGTGAGCCTCTGGTACGCCCTGGGCGACGGCGCCGACGAGCGCCTGCGCGACTACGGCTACTCCTACATGAAGATCTTCGGCGACGACCTGGCCACGGCCATGGCCGGCATGCTCACGATGTCGACCCCCGCGGCGCTGGCCGAGGCGGTGGCCACCCTCGAGGAGGTCGGCTGCGACGAGCTGTTCCTCGTGCCCACGACCGCCGACGTCACCGAGCTCGACCGCACCCGCGAGGCCCTCGGCATCTAGTTCTGGCCGCTCCGGCCGGCGGGCAGGGAGGGCAGATGGCCCCTCTGTCCACCGCCGCGCCCTCGTCACCGACCGACCTCGATCCGGCGGCGGGCGCGCTCCCCGCCGCTCCCTTCCCGCCGGTCACCTTCCACGGGCTCCACATCGCCCACGGCGCCGGTGTCCTGCGCCCCCGGCCGTGGACGGTGCTGCAGTCGCGCTGGGGGCGGGCGCTGCTCGACGTCGTGCCCGGCGGCCCGGTGCTCGAGCTGTGCTGCGGCGCCGGCCAGATCGGCCTGGCCGCGGTGGCCGGCACGTCGCGGCGGGTCGTGCTGGTCGACCGCTCACCCCGGGCCTGCGCATGGGCCCACCACAACGCGGTCGCCAACGGCATGGCCGACCGCGTCGAGGTGCGGCGAGGCATGGCCGACGAGGTGCTCGCGGCCCACGAGCGGTTCCCGCTCGTCCTGGCCGACCCGCCCTACCTGACGTCGCTCGACGCCGACCAGTGGCCGGACGACCCGCGTGCGGCGGTCGACGGTGGCTCCGACGGGATGGCCGTGGCCCGACGGGTGCTCGAGGTGGCCGCCGCCCACCTGGCACCCGGTGGCGCGGTGCTGCTCCAGGCCTGCGGCGCGCGCCAGATCCGGGCCCTGAGCCCCGCCGCGGCGCGCCTCGGGCTGTCGCTGGTGGAGCTCCGCGAGGTCGACGCCGACCGGGCGGTGGCCCGCTTCGCGACCGCCCGCCTCAGGACTCCATGAGCCCCTGGCCCCACCACTGGCCGGGCTGGAGGCCGGGCGGCACGGCGAACACCGCCGACCCGACGTGCTTGATGTACTCGTTGAGCAGGTCCGAGGCGGCGAGCCGCTGCTGCATCGGGATGAACTGGGCCCGCGGGTCGCGCTGGTAGGCGATGAAGAACAGGCCGGCGTCGAGCTGACCGACCCGGGGGTCGAGGCCGTCGGTGAAGTTGTAGCCCCGGCGCAGGATGTGGATGCCGAGCGCGTCCTGGTTGGCCACCGCCACGTGGGCGTCCGGGTCGATCAGGGGCAGCCCGGCAGCGTCCTTGGCCGCGAGGTCGATGGGGTCGCGCTCGGACGACGAGCCCAGTGGCGCGCCCGTCGCGCGCACGCGGCCGATGACCCGCTCCTGCTCGGCCAGCGACGTGCGGTCCCAGACCTCGATGAGGTTCCGGATGCGGCGGGTGACCATGTAGCTGCCACCGGCCATCCACGCCGAGCCGTCGTCCGCGGTCGCCCAGACGCTGTCGTCGAGCTCGGCGGTGCCGGCCCGGAGGTTGTCGGTGCCGTCCTTGAAGCCGAGCAGGTTCCGAGGCGTGGCCTGGGAGGCCGTGGTCGACGAGGTCCGACCGAAGCCCTCCTGCGACCACCGCAGGCGGACCACGCCACGACCGATGCGGGTGAGGTTGCGCACGGCGTGGAAGAGCACCTGGGGGTCGTCGCCGCAGGCCTGGATGCAGAGGTCGCCACCGCTGCGGTCGGCCTCGAGGGCGTCGCCGGGGAAGGCCGGGAGGTCGACGAGGGCGTCGGGGCGCTGCGCGGCGAGGCCGAAGCGGTCGGTGCCCTCGAGCTCGAACAGGGTGGGCCCGAACCCCACGGTGAGGGTGAGGCGGGCCGGGTGCAGCCCTTCGGCCTCGCCGGTGTCGGTGGGAGGCAGCGCTGCGCTGGTGGCTGGATCGCCGACCGGCTGCCCGGCCGTGAGGCGCTCGGCCGCCGCGGTCCACTCCCGCAGCATCTTCTCGAGGTCGGCCCGGCGGGGGGTGACCACGTCGTAGGAGGCGAACAGCAGCCGGTCCTGTGCCGCGGTGGCGATGCCCGCCTGGTGCTCACCGTGGAACGCCACGGTGCCGGTCGAGGAGCCGTCGTCGCCCGACGCCGAGGCCACCCCCACGGCACCCCCGGCGAGGCCGCCCACCACGAGGCCGCCTGCGGCGGCGCCGGCGACGGCCAGGAGCCGTCGCCGGGAGATGCCGTCGCGGTGCTCGTCCGACCCCGGATCGGTCACTGCAGCACCAGCGCGGCGACCCGTGAGAGGGGCTCGGCGAGAGCGTCGACCGACCCTGCCAGGGCCGCGGTCTGGGCCGGGGTGAGGTCGGTGTAGAGCACGTAGCCGTCGGCCGGGCCCCCGGCCACCCGGTACGGCGCCAGCGCCGTGTCGAGGTCGGCGAAGCGCTGCTGGATGGTGGACACCAGGTCGGCCTCGTCGGCGGCGAGCAACGGCTCGACGGCCTGGAAGGCGGCCTTGGCCCCGGCCACGTTGGCGGCGAAGTCGGCCAGGTCGGTGTGGGAGTAGCGGTCCTCCTCACCGGTGATCTTCGACGCCGACACCTCGTCGAGCAGCGCGACCGCGCCGTTGGCGATCTGCGAGGGCTCCAGCTGCACGCTCGGGATCGACCGGGCGAGGGTGGTCATGTCGGCCACCAGCTGGTCGGCCAGGGGGGCGAGCCCGGCGGTGGACTGCTGCACCCAGAGCGCCTCCTCGATCCGGTGGAAGCCGGTCCAGTCGGCGGCGGGCACGTCGCCCTCGCGCGCATCGATCCTCGGGTCGAGGTCGCCGAAGCTCTCGGCGATGGGCTCGATGGTCTCGTAGGGCTCGCGGGCCCAGGCGAAGAGGCTCTGGGCCTTGGCCAGGTCGCCTGCCTTCACGGCGTCGGCGAACTGCGTGGTCCGGCTGACGCCCTCATCCGCCTGCTGCTGGACGTACGCCAGGTAGGTCGACACCGCCTGGGCCTGCGCCGCCGGGTCGCCGGTGAGGCCGGAGCCACCGTCGGCCACCTCGAGGGTGCCCTTCTCCTTCGAGCCACCGGGGCAGTAGGTCTGGTAGCTGCCGGCCTTCAGGGTGAGCGAGAACGAGCCGTCGAGCCCGGGGCCGATGTTCTCGGACTCGCCGAGCACCCGGCCACCGTCGGCGGTGAGCACCTCGAACTCGGTCACCCCGCCGGCGTCGTCGTTGCTGACCTTGAAGGTGGTCGGACCGGCGGTGGCGCTGAGCGAGCTCGGCTCGCAGCCTGCGTCGGTGAGCGCCACCTCGATCACCTGCACGGAGCCGTCGTCGGAGGCCACCTCCTTCTCGGTGCAACCGGCGGCGGCCAGGCCACCGACCACGACGAGGGCCGCCCCGACCAGGGTCAGGCTCCGGGTGCGCCGGGCCCGGCCCCGCGGTGCGTTCTGCTCGATCGTCGACACGTCCACTCCTCGTTCCATGAGGAGGACGTCATATCAGGTGTTCGGCATCCTTAACAAGCGGTCACAGGTCTCGTTGGCATGATCCGCTCGGTGACCTTCAGCCCAGCAGCCCTGCGGCCTCCGGCGCAGCCAGCGCCTCGTCGGTCGTCGCCGGCGCGGTGCGGTGGCTCAGCGCCGACACCACGACGATGGCTGCGGCGGCCACCGACGCCCCGACCAGCCCGGGCACACCCGCCCACGCGGTGGCGGCCACGACCCCGACCGCCAGCAGCACGCCGATGGTGGCCAGGCGCACCGGGCGGCGGAGCGCACCGAAGTGGCGGTGCACCGCGAGCAGGTGGTCGGTGTCGGTGATGTGGCGACCGGCGAAGATGGCCAGACCCCGGATCAGGCCGAACCCGGCGCCGATCCCCAGCGCGACCAGCGGCCGGCCGGTGAGGGCGGCGAGCAGGATCGTGAGGTACATGCCGGCGGTTGTGATGTAGGTGGCCAGGCCGCAGCCGATCTGCCAGCCGAAGCCGGCGCCGTAGACC
Organism: uncultured Actinomycetes bacterium; assembly: GCA_945957335.1. GTDB lineage: Bacteria > Actinomycetota > Acidimicrobiia > Acidimicrobiales > Acidimicrobilacustridaceae > CAMFLJ01. The sequence goes on from CAMFLJ010000013.1 coordinate 12,961, forward strand.
CAGGCCCGGTACTGGTCGAGCCAGCGCTCGTTCACCTGGCGGCCGTGGAACGGGATGTGGAGGCCGAAGGGGTCGAGGTCGGACGCGGCGCACACGAGCGCGGCCACCGTGGCGATGCCGAGCACGACCGTGATCGACAGCCCGAGGGCGCCGACGAGGGCCGCCAACCCGGCCATGACCGCGCCGAGGGTGAGACCGCCGATCACCGCGCCGACCACGAACCAGGCCGCGGTCACGCCCCAGCGCCGGCCGCGGCCGGCCTCGGCCAGCGGGGTCACCGTCGACAGCATCGAGAGGCCGCACGGCGACCAGGTGCCACGGATGGCCGCAGCCACTGCTGTCACCACTGCCAGAACAACCACGATGGTCACGAGGACCCTCCATTCACCACGCGCGAGCACCACGAGCGTAGGCGCCCCGCCCGTGGGTCGCGGCGAACCGGCGATCGGCCCGAGCGGCACCCGGGTACAGTCCCCGCCCATGGCCCCTCACGGACCTCCGCCGGCCCCAGGGTGCGGCACCTGACCCGATGACCCCGGCACGGCCAGGTCTGCCCGTGCTGCCACGGGTGGAGTCCGTCCGGCCACCGATCGGGGGCCACCGATGACCTGGGTCCTCCTGCTCCACGCCGTCGTCGGCGGCGGCCTGATGCTGGCCGGTCCGGCCCGCCGGGCGGTGGCCGTGACCGTGGCCCTCCTCGGGCCCGTGGCGATGCTCGGATGGTGGGCCGCCCACCTCACCACCGTGCTCGACGGCGGGGTGGTCGAGGAGGCCCACCGATGGGTGCCCCAGCTCGGGCTCACCGTCGAGCTGCGCTTCGACGGCTTCGCCGCCCTGATGGTGCTGATCGTCTCGGGCATCGGTGTGGCCGTGTTCGCCTACGCCGGCTCCTACTTCGGGGCCGACGCCCCGCTCGGGCGCACGATGGGCCTGCTCACCCTGTTCAGCGGCGCCATGCTCGGCGTCGTCCTGGCCGACAACCTCATCGTCCTCTACGGCTTCTGGGAGCTGACGTCGATCACGTCGTTCCTCCTCATCGGCCAGCGCTACTCGATCGCCGCCGCCCGCAGCGCCGCCCTGCAGGCCATCCTCGTCACCGGTGCCGGCGGGCTGGCCATGCTGCTCGGGTTCGTGATCCTCGGCCAGCAGGCCGGCACCTACCGGCTGAGCGAGATCCTCGCCCACCCGCCGGCCGGGGCCGCGGTCTCGGCCGCCCTCGTGCTGATCGCCCTCGGCGCGTTCACCAAGTCGGCCCAGTACCCGTTCCACGGCTGGCTGCCCGGCGCCATGGTGGCCCCGACGCCGGTGAGCGCCTACCTGCACTCGGCCACCATGGTGAAGGCCGGCGTCTACCTCGTGGCCCGCATGGCGCCCGCCTTCGCGCTGATCGCCACCGGCTGGCGCCCGCTCGTCGTCGGCATCGGGCTGCTCTCGATGGTGGGCGGAGGCCTGCGGGCGCTGCGCCAGCATGACCTCAAGCTGCTGCTGGCCTTCGGCACGATCAGCCAGCTCGGCTTCATGATGGAGCTGTTCGGCGTCGGCACGGAGGCCGCCACGCTGGCCGGGTGCGCGGTGATCCTGGCCCACGCCCTGTTCAAGGCCACCCTGTTCATGGTCGTCGGCATCGTCGACCACGGCACCGGCACCCGCGACATCCGCCGGCTCCCGCCGCTCGGCCCCGGCTGGCGAGGTGTGAAGGTGGCCGCCGTCGTGGCCGCCGCGTCGATGGCCGGGGTGCCGCTCACGTACGGCTTCGTCGCCAAGGAGCTCGGCCTCGAGGCGTTCCTCCACGGCGACATGACCGCGAGCACCCTCGTGCTGGCGGTGATCGTCGTGGGCTCGGCGCTCACCGCGGGCTACGCGGCCCGGTTCGTGGCCGGCCTCCTCGGCCGCTACGTGGTCGAACCCACCACCGCTGCTGCACCGGTGGCCGGCGCCGCCGAACCGGTGCACCCCCCCACCCGGTCGTTCGTCGCCCCCGCGATCGTCCTCACCGGGCTCACCACGCTGTTCGGCCTGGTGCCGGGGCTGCTCGACCGCTTCCTCGGCGCCGCCGCCGGCGCGCTCTCGATGGTCACCGTGGCCCCGCACCTGGCCGTATGGCACGGGCTCAACGCCGCGCTCGGGCTGTCGGCCGTCGCCCTCGCCGCTGGCGCCGCCCTCTACCTCCGACGCCGCCAGGTCGACCGCGTGCTCTCGGTGGGCTCAGCCCTCCCGACCGGCAGCGACGGCTACCACGCCGTCGTCGACGGGGTGCTCCGCGGCGCCGACCGCGTGACCGGCGTGGTGCAGAACGGCTCGATGCCGGTGTACCTCGGGGTGATCCTGACCACCGCGGCGGTCCTGCCGGCCTCGGCGCTGGTCGCGTCGTGGGCGTGGGACGGATGGCCCCACGCGGTCGACTCGTGGGTCCAGGTCCCGATCGTCATCCTGCTCGTGACGGTCTCGCTCGGTGCCGCGGTGATCCGCCACCGCCTCTCGGCCGCCCTGCTCCTGGGCGTCGCCGGCTACGCCATGGCCGCCCTCTTCGTCGTGCAGGGCGCTCCCGACCTCGCCCTGACCCAGGCCGCCATCGAGACCCTCGGCACCGTGCTGTTCGTGCTCGCCCTGCGCCGCCTCCCGGCCCGCTTCGAGCGCCGGTCCACCAGCCGCACCCGCACCCTGCGCCTCGCCGTGTCCCTGCTCGTCGGGCTCACCGTGTTCGGCTTCGCCCTCGCTGCGGGCACCCACACCCAGCCCCGCGACGTGTCGGACCAGATGGTCGAGCGGGCGCTGCCCGACGGCCACGGCCGCAACGTCGTGAACGTGATCCTCGTCGACTTCCGCGGCCTCGACACCCTCGGGGAGATCACCGTGCTCGCCGTCGCCGGCATCGGCGCGGTGGCCCTCGCCCGGGCCGGGCGCCGACCCCGTGGCGCACCCGCCATGCCCGTCACCGGTCCCGGGGGCACCACGCGCCACGCCTTCGTCGAGGTCGTGGTGCGCGCCCTCGTCTACGTGGCGTTCGTGGTGTCGATCTACCTGCTCGTGGCCGGCCATAACGACCCCGGAGGCGGCTTCGTCGGTGGCCTCGTCGCCGGAGCGGCGGTCGCCCTGCGCTACCTCTCCGGCGGGCTCGACGACGTGCGACGGATGGTGCGCGCCAAGCCCTGGTCGATCATGGGCACTGGCATCGTGCTCGCCGCCCTGACCGCCACCGTGCCGCTGCTTTTCGGCGAGCCGGTGCTCTCCAACGCCGTGTGGCACGTCGACCTGCCGCTGCTCGGCGAGATGGCGCCCACCTCGGCCCTGTTCTTCGACACGGGCGTCTACCTCGTGGTCGTGGGGCTCGTGTTCATGGTGTTCGAGGCCTTCGGCGGCGAGAGCCGGCCCGCCCCCGAGCCCGAGCCCCGTCCCGAGGAGGTGGCGGCATGAGCGTGCTGCTCGCCGCCGCCTCGGCGGCGCTCTTCTCCATCGGGACCTACCTCGTCCTCCAGCGGAAGCTGAGCCGGATCATCATCGGTCTCGGCCTGCTCTCCCACGGCGCCAACCTCCTCTTCATCACGGCCGGTCGGCGGGGCCTTCCGGCGATCATCGGTGCCGGCGACAGCGGCGAGTTCGCCGACCCCCTCCCCCAGGCCCTGATGCTGACGGCGATCGTCATCACCTTCGGCGTCACCGCCTTCCTCCTGGCTCTCGCCTACCGCAGCTGGCTGCTCACCGACGACGACGAGGTCGAGCACGACATCTCCGACCTCGACATCCTCCTCGGGCGAGGTGGCCACGAGGACGACGCCGACCTGCTCGAGCGCACCCCCGAGCACGACGAGGACCTCTCGTGAAGGCCCTCGTCGCCATCCCCGTCGTCGTGCCCCTCGTGGCCGCCGGGCTCTGCATGCTGGTCGGCCGGTCCCGGGCCGCCCAGCGGGCCATCTCGCTCACGGCCCTCACCGCCTCCGCCGTGGCTGCGGTGGTGGTGCTGGTCGGGGTCGATCGCGACGGCACCGTGGTCGTCGACGCCGGCGGGTGGGGCGGTCCCTTCGGCATCGTGCTGGTGGCCGACCGCCTGGCCGCGCTCATGCTGGCGATCGCCACCATCACCCTGCTGCTCGTGCTCGTCTACGCCATCGGCCAGCCCGGCGCCGAGCGCAACCACGTCGGCTTCCAGTCGGCCTACATGGTCCTGTCCGCCGGCGTGGCGCTGTCGTTCCTCACCGGCGACCTGTTCACGATGTTCGTCGGCTTCGAGATGATGCTGACGGCGAGCTACGTGCTCATGACCCTCGGCGGCACCCGCGACCAGGTCCGCTCGGGCATGACCTATGTGGTCATCAGCCTGGTGGCCTCGGTGCTGTTCCTGGCCGCGCTGGCACTCGTCTACACCGCGACGGGCACGGTGAACCTGGCCGACCTCTCCCAGCGCATCCCCCTGCTCGACCCCGGCCTGCAGCGGGCGTTCGCGCTGCTGCTCCTCGTCGTGTTCGGCATCAAGGCCGCGGTCTTCCCGCTCTTCTTCTGGCTGCCCGACAGCTACCCCACCGCGCCCTCGCCGGTCACGGCCATCTTCGCCGGCCTGCTCACCAAGGTCGGGGTGTACGCCCTCCTGCGCACCCAGCTGCTGCTCTTCCCGCCCGAGTCGCGCCCGGCCACCCTGCTGCTCTGGATCGCCGGGCTGACGATGGTGGTCGGCGTGCTCGGTGCCGTCGCCCAGAAGGACATGAAGCGGATCCTGTCGTTCCACATCGTCAGCCAGATCGGCTACATGGTCATGGGCCTGGCGTTGTTCACCGTCGCCGGGGTGGCGGCCGCGATCTACTTCATCGTCCACCAGGTGGTGGTGAAGACCGCGCTCTTCCTCACCGGTGGCCTCGTCGAGCACGCCGGTGGCTCGAGCCGGCTCAACCGGGTGGGCGGCATGCTCGCCACCGCACCCGTGGTGGCCGTGCTCTTCCTCGTGCCGGCCCTGAGCCTGGCCGGGTTCCCGCCGATGTCGGGCTTCGTCGGCAAGTTCGCCCTCCTCGACGCCGGCGCCGGCTCGGCGGTGTGGTGGGTGCTCGCGGCCGCCGTCGTCGCCGCGTTCCTCACGCTCTTCTCGATGACCAAGATCTGGGCCGGCGTGTTCTGGAACCCCCGCGAGCGCGAGCCCGGCTCCGCGCCGGCGCCGGTCGGCCGCCTCGGCGGCCCCGTGCTGATGGTGGCGCCGACGGCCGCGCTGGTCGTGCTCACGGTGCTGCTCGGCGTCTTCGCCGGGCCGCTCTACGACCTCGTCACCCGCGCCGCGACCGGCCTGCTCGACCCGGCCGTCTACCGCGCCGAGGTGCTGGGCCGATGAGGCGCCTCGCCCTCGGGGCCGTGCTGGTGGTGGTGTGGGTCCTGCTCTGGGACGACCTCACGTGGGGCCAGGCGGTGGCCGGCGCCGTGGTGGCGGCCGCGCTAATGCTGGCGCTGCCATCGCCCCCGCCCCGGCCCGGCGGCGGGGGGCTCACGTTCCGCCCGGTGCCGGCCCTGCGCCTCCTCGCCTGGTTCGCCTGGCAGTTCGTGCTGTCCAACCTGTCGGTGGCCCGGGCCGTGCTCTTCCCCCGCCGCTGGGTGCGCACCGGCGTGCTCCACGTCGAGCTGCGGGCCACGTCGCCGACCCTCGCCGCACTGGTGTCGAACCTCACCGCCCTCACGCCGGGCATGCAGCCCGTCGACGGCCGGCCCGACGGCTCGGCCATCGACATCCACGTCCTCTCGCTCCTCGACGAGGACGCGTCGCGCCACGTCGTGCAGCAGCTCGAGGACCTCGTGCTCGCCGCCTTCGACCCCGCCGGGCGCCCCGGCCCCCGTCCCGCCGAGGAGCAGCCGTGATCGTCGTGACCAGCGTGGCCCTCGCCCTCGCCGCCCTCGGGTTCACCTACCGGCTCCTCCGCGGGCCCGACCTCGCCAACCGCATCGTCGGCTTCGACGGTCTGCTGAGCGTGCTCGTCATCGGCATCCTGGCCAACGCCGTGCGCACCGGCAGCGAGGCGATGCTCCCGGTCGTCCTCGTGCTCACCCTGCTGGCGTTCTCCGGCACCGCCCTGCTCGGGCGCTTCATCGAGGCGGGTGACGATGATCGGTGAGGTCCTCGTCGCCCTCGGCGCCGTGCTGGCCGCCATCGCCGCGCTCGGCGCGGTCCGCCTCGACGGCGTGCTGGCCCGCACCCACGCGCTCACCACGGCCGCTACCGGAGGCATCACCTGCGCCCTCGTCGGCGCCGCCATCGCCCTCGCCTCGGCCAGCGCGGCCACCACCCTGGCCCTCGCCCTGGCCCTCCAGCTCTTCACGTTCCCGGTGGGTGCGAACCTCGTCGCCCACGCCGTCTACACCCGCCGCCTCGACGGCGTCGGCCGCGCCACCGAAACCGAACCGGGCGAGGGCGGCGCCGCCGAGTGAGCACCCGGACGGCCCTCCACGGGGCCGTTCCCCGGTTGGGCCGCCGCGAGGCGGTCGGCTAGGGTTCCGTGCCCCGGGCGATTGGCTCAGATGGTTAGAGCGCTGCCTTCACACGGCAGAGGTCACAGGTTCGAGTCCTGTATCGCCCACTCCACCGAGCTCGGTGTACCCACAGCTCAGCCGCCCCTCCCGGGGCGGCTGTTCTGCGTCTCGGGCGGTCTGCGCGGCGCGCGATCGGGCAGGGACCGGTCCATGAGCACGAAGCGAATCGACATCGTCCACAAGCGGGATCGGTGGGTCGCGGAGGGACGCAAGCACCGCGCCGTCACCACCGCCGACTCGAAGTCCGACCTCGTCGAGAAGGTCACCCGCAAGGCGCGCGCCGACGCCAAGAAGGGCAAGGCCACCACGGTGAGGGTCCACAAGAAGAACGGCCACCTCCAGGAGGAGCGGACCTACCACCGGGCCCCGGCACCTCGGAGCGCGAAGCGCTGAACATCGACGGGACCGGGCCCGGCGCACGCACCGGGGCGCCGGCCGGTGGGTAGGGAAGCCCCCACACGACACGGAGGAGAGACCATGAGCACCGACGCCAAGGTCACCAAGGAACTCATCGAGACGCTGCAGGACGGCGAGGACGGCTTCGCCCGGGTGGCCGACGAGGTGGCCGACAGCGACACCCCAGAGCTCTCGACCGAGCTGCGGCGGTTGAGCCAGCAGCGGGCGCAGTTCCGCGGCGAGCTCGAGGAGCTGGCACGCGAGTACGGCGACGACATCGAGGAGTCCGGCTCCGCCGCCGGCGCCGTGCACCGGGGCTGGATCGCCCTGAAGGACGCGCTCACGGGCTCGTCACCCGACGCCGTGCTCAAGGCCGCGGTGACGGGTGAGGACCACGCCGTGCGGGAGTACGACAAGGCCCTCGAGGACGACATCTCCCCGACCCTGCGCACGGTCGTCGAGCGCCAGCGCGGCGAGATCGTGGTGGCGCGCGACAAGGTCAGCGCCCTCGCCGACGCCCGCTCCTGACCGCTCCCCGGCGCGGCGGGCGCCGGGGTGAGGCCAACATCCAGAAGAAGCCGAGCGTCGCCATCATGCCCACCGGGAAGCCGATGACCGCCGGGATGGACCGCCAGTCGAACACCGTGGCGAGGGCGACGATCGTGGCCGAGACCAGCCAGATCGGGAAGAGCGTCTCGCGGTAGGGCGGACCACCGTCGCCTGCCGCGCGGCGCTCCGACCACGTGGGCTCCACCGGCCCCGGCAAGTGGTCGAAGTTCAGCTTGGTGCCGTCTCGTCTCCTCACCCCGCCAGTGTCCCCAGGGGGTGTGACAGGCCGAACCGGCACACCGGTCAGAGGCGTCAGCCGAGCAGGCGGCCCTGGAGGTCGGTGGTGAGGTACGCCACCCGCGAGCGGGTCCACGGCTGGCCCGACTCGGTGTCGTAGGTCGACGGAAGGGTGATGCCGTCGATGGCCGTCGCGTCGAGGCCGGCCGCCTTGGCGGTGAGCAGGCAGCGCCCCTCGTGGTCGGCGAAGCAGATCACCCCGATGCGCCCGAGGGCCGCCTCGCCCGAGCCCGCCACCTGGTCGGCCACGCCCCGGGTGCTGAGGTACACCACGTTGCCGGCGGCGTCGGTCGTGGGCTCGATCGAGTTCACGCCCTCCGCGCCGTCGGCGATCATCAACCGGGCCACCTCCCACTGGGCGTAGACCGGCATCGGGTGCTCGGCCACGAAGGCGGCGGTGACGTCGGCGAGCTCCTGGTTGGTCGGGCCGGGGCTCACGGTGCCGTCCGGCGCCACCCGGTTGCCGAAGGCGAACACGACCACCGAGTCGACCTGGTCGGCGGCCACACCGCTGGGGCGGTAGGTGAGCAAGGGGGTCGTGGCGACCTCGGCCATGGGCACCTTGGCCTCCCATGCGGCGAGGCCGTCGGGCCCGATGGCGGCGACGACCTGTTCGGCCACCGACGCGTCGCCCCACTCATCGGTGAGCCGGCTCACCATCGCGCTCCGGTAGTCGACCGGAGCCGTGGTCGTCGGCGCCTCGGTGGTCACCGCTGCCCGGTTCGCGCCGTCACTGCTGCTGCCCCCGCACGCCGCGAGCAGGCTCGCCCCCAGCGCCAGGATGCCGGCCACCACGAGCGCGCGTCGTCGATCCCCCATGGCCCGAACGCTACCTGGCCCGTCACGGCCCGAGCAGGGCGTCGAGCACCGCCGGGTCTCCCCCGGCCAGGTCGAAGACCTTCGATCGCGACGACGCACCACTCACCAGCGTGACGGCCGACGCCCGCAGCCCGAACGCATCGGCCAGCGCGGCCCGGACCGCCTCGTTGGCCCGGCCGTCGACCGGCGGGGCCGAGACCTTCACGACCAGCACGGGCGGGTCGGCCTCGCCGTAGCGGCCACCGACCTTCGCCCTGGCGGCTCCGGGCTGGGCCCGGACGCTCACCCGCAGCGGGGCCCCCGGATCGCCGGGGGTCACGGGTAGGTCCGCAGCTCGACGGTGTTGCCGTCCGGGTCCCTGACGTACAGGCCGGTGCCGATGCCGCGCGCCCCGAAGAGCGGCCGGGGCGGGCCGAGCACCTCGAACTCACCGGAGTCGGCCACCTCGGCCAGGTCGGCGCCCTCGACCACCACGCACACGTGGTCGAGGTTCACGCCCGTGCGCTCGCCCTCGAAGAGGTCGATGATCGTGTGCTCGTCGAGGCGGGCCGACACGAACGGCACCTCGCCCGCCTCCCACTCGACCAGGCGCACCGGCTCCGCGCCGAGGCGGTCGCACCACCAGGCCAGGCTGAGCCGGGCGTCGGCGACGGTCAGCACGATGTGGTCGATCCCTGTCGCTCGCACGGGCCGATCGTAGGCCCCTGCCTCCTCGGTCCCTCGACCCCTCAGGGGACCACGCCGAGGCACAGCGTGGTCTTGGCGTCCGACAGCGGGAGCTGCTGGGTGCTCGGTGGGCACGGGCGCGGCGTGTCGACCTTCGACACCACCCGAAGGGCACCCGCCGTGCCGCACGATGCCGGGGCCGGGGCCTTCACGCCGTCGACGAGCACCACCATCACGCAGTCGTCGATCTCGGGCACGAGCCCGGCGCCCGACGACGACCCCGACGGAGCCACCGCATCGTCACCGGCCTGCGCGTAGGCGCTCACGATCAGGATGCCCAGCAGCACCGCGAGGAGGATGACGATCGGGGCGAACTTCCAGAGGCTGGCCCGTTCGGCGGGGACCACCACCCCGGAGGGAGCGGGCCGGGCACCGACCACCCCGCTCGGCCGGGGCGTCGCCGCCGTGGACCGCGCCGTGGCGCCACCGGCAGCCGGGGCGGGTGAGGGACCGGGCAGCGTGAGGTCGTAGTCGCGACGACGCTCCGGGTCGCGCAGGACGTTCCACGCCGTGTTGGCCGCCCGGATCCGCTCCTCGGCCCGGGCGCGCGCCGCGGCGTCGTCGCTCTGGCGACGGTCGGGGTGGTTCGCCTTGGCCAGGGCCACGTAGGCCCGGCGGATGGTCTCGGTGTCGGCGTCCTCGGCGACCCCGAGCACCTCGTAGTGGCTCGGCACGGCACCTCTCCAGCGGGTCTCGCCCGAGGGTACGCGGCCGGGACGGCCCCAGGCCCCGCCGGCACACCATCGTCTCCCCGTACTTTTTGTTGCTTTTCATGCCTTTTGCGTCCACACTCTGACGCCATGGCCGAGCGGGTGCGGGTGGTGCGACACGAAGGGCGGCTCCTCGCCGCGAAGGAGCCCAGCCCCGCCGGGGCCGAGGCGCTGCGGGCCGAGGCCGCGCTGCTCGACCGGGCACGGGTGCCCGGCGTGGTCGAGCTGGTCGGCGTGCGGGCCGGCGACGAGCCGTTGCTGCTCACCGCCTGGGTCGGCCCCCGCTCGCTCGCCGAGCTCCCCCGGCCCCTCGACCCCGCGCATGCCGCCGCGCTCTGCCTCGCGGTGGCCGGCACGCTCCAGCGCCTGCACCGCTGTGGCATCACCCACGGTGCGGTCGAGGCCTCCCACGTCCTCCTCGACGACCACGGACGGCCCGTGCTCTGCGGGTTCGGCCACGCCGGGTCGATCGGTGCGCCGGTGCGGCGGCCGGCGACCGATCACCCGGGAACGGCCGACCGCGATGTCGGCCACCGGCACGCTCCCGCCGACGACGTGGCCGGCCTCGGGCGGCTGCTGGCCGACCTCCTGGGGCCGGTCGCGCCCAGGGGCCTGCGCCCCACCGAGCGGCGCCGGGCCACGACCTGGCGCGCGC
>CAMFLJ010000014.1 GCA_945957335.1 uncultured Actinomycetes bacterium
GCCGTGGGCCGCGCACCGGTAGCGACCCTCGCCGTAGACGACCATCGACGACGCCACGACCAGACGGCCGTCGAACCCCCTGCGCCACAGGGCCCGGAGCAGGGCCGCCGTGCCGGCGTCGTTGTCGTGGACGTAGCGCTCGACGTCGTCGAAGTCGACGCCGAGACCGACCCGGGCGGCCTGGTGGCACACCGCGTCGACACCCTCGACCGCGTCGGCGAGGGCGTCGGAGTCGGCGAGCGCCGCGACCCGGATGTCGGCGCCCGGGTTGGCGTCGAGCGGCATGGAGGAGTGCGCCGCCGGGTCCAGCGAGTCGAGGACGACCACGTCGTGGCCATCGGCGACGAGGTCGTCGACCACGTGGCTGCCGATGAACCCGAGCCCGCCCGTCACCAGGATCCGCATGCAGCCACCTCCTCCGCCGTCGGCACCACCGGCGGCGCCACCGTCGTCATCGTCGTCACCACGGCGAGCGGAGGAGCGCGACGAGGGCGAGGGTCGTGACGGCCTGGAGGGCGAGCCACCCGCGGTTCGCGGGGCGCGACGCGCCCGACCCGACCAGCAACGCCCCTCCGGCCAGGAGCACGAGCGGCATGAAGGGCTGCCAGATCCGCTCGGTCTCGGCCAGCGACAGCCCCGTCAGGTCGGCGACCAGCACCGCCGCCAGCCCGCCGCCGACGAGCACCCAGGTGCCCCGGTCGCGCACGCGGGTGAGCCCGACCGCGATCGCCGGCCCGGTCGCCACCGCGAACGCAGCCAGGTTGCCGACCACGAAGTAGGAGTACGGCCGCACGAGCGCGAGGTTGCGGTCGTAGACCTCCTTGGTGGCGGCCAGCCCCGCCAGCCACGAGTAGCCCCAGAGCAGCGGCAGGGCGACGACGCCCAGGGCACCGAGGCCACCGACCACGCCGAGGCGCCACTGCCGACGGTGGGCGACCACGGCGAGGGCGGGGATCGCCATCAGGGCCAGGCCGTGCGAGAACAACGTGCCGGCGCCGAGCAGCGCGCCCCCGGCGAGCGCGAGGGCGACGGCCCGGCGCCCACGAGCACCGGTCGCGACGGTCAGCAGCGCGAGGCCGGCGAGGGAGATCCCACCGAACACGACGTCGGCGTTGGTGTGCCACACCGCAGCCGGGGCCACCACGAGGAACGGCGCGGCACACCGGGCGCGCCGCTCGCCGGCGAGCTCGCGCAGGGCGACGAGCACCGCCACTGCCGCGGCCGCCACCCCCGCCATGGCGGTGCCGATCTGCCCCGCCGTGCCGCCCAGGCCGATGCGGCCCTCGGCCCACAGCAGCAGGACCATCCCCGGCGGGTGCGCCGACAGGTGGGTCGGGAAGTCGGCCTGGTCGTCGGTGTAGTCGCGGACGAACCCGCCCACGCCCTTCTCGTCGACCAGGTGGGTGTACTGCCCGTAGTCACCCTGGATGTTGCGCCACGTGTCGGGCGGCGGCTCGACGAGGGCGAGGGCGAGCGAGACGGCCACCGCCGCCACCGCGACCAGCGCCATCAGGGTGCGCCACCCGACCCGCTCGGCGAGGGTGGGCAGCACGAGCCCCGCAGCGCCGAGCACCGCCGCCGCCAGCAGCAGCGGCCAACCGAGCTCGGCCCGCCACACGCCGTAGAACGGCACGGCGTCGACGTAGAGCGGCCCTGCGGCGTCCCGGACGACCGCGAGGCCCCACACCCTCGCCACCACGACGAGAGCGACCCAGCCGCCCAGCGCGAGGAACATCGGCCGACGCGAGGCCGGGCGGGCCGGCGCCTCCTCGTCGCGGCGGTCGACGCGGTCGATCGCGGCGGTCACGTCTCAGATCGCCCGGGGCAGTCGCACGACGAACCGGCAGCCCTCGTCCTCGTTGCCGACGTCGATGCTCCCCGCGTGCGCCTCGACCAGGCCCTTGGCGATGGCCAGCCCGAGGCCGCCACCCCTCGCGTCCTTGCTCCGCGCCGCATCGCTGCGGAAGGCGACGTCGAAGACCCGGTCGAGATCGGACTCGGGGATGCCACCGCACTGGTCGCGGACGACGATGGTGGCCTCCTCCTCGGTCGTCACCCCGACGACCACGACCTCGCCGCCGCTCGGCGTGTGCCGGATCGCGTTGTCGAGCAGGTTGTGCAGCACGCGCGTGACCTCCTGGGAGGCCACGTCCATGCGGGGCAGGGCGTCGACGTCGTCGACCAGCCGCACGCCCTTCAGGTCGGCATGCGTGCGTGCCGCCGCCATGGCGTCGGCGACGACCTCGGTGAGGCACACCGGGCGGCGATCGAGCTCGAGGCTGCCGCTGTTGATCCGGGAGAGCTCGAACAGGTCGTCGACCAGGGCGGTGAGGCGCTCGGCGTCGCTGCGGAGCTGGGAGTGGTAGCGGCTGACGGTCTCGGCGTCGGTGACCACACCGTCGTCGAGCGCCTCGGACATCGCCCGGATGGTGGCGAGGGGGCTGCGCAGGTCGTGCGACACCCACGTGATGAGCTCGCGGCGGGAGGTCTCGAGAGCCCGCTCCCGACGGCGCGAGTCCTCGAGGCGGCGCGACACGTCGGCCAGGCGCACGGCCAGCTCACGGACCTCCTCCGACCCCGTCACCGAGGCGGAGTCGACCGGCGCGCCCTCGGCCAGGCGCTCGGTGAGCAGCCCCAGCGACCGGTGGCCCTGCTCGAGCTCGGCGCCCATCTGCAGCGCGGCGCCGACGGCGATGGCGCCGCTCACCGAGACGACCACGATGAGCGCGTTGAGGTCGTGGCCCGAGATGAACATGGCCGCGGCGGCCACCACGATCCCGACGATCATCACCAGCACCGACGCGAGGGCCACCACGAGGGCCTGCACCCGGGCCGAGCGGCCACGGAACCGCCGGATGACGAGCGCGCCGCCCGCCGCTGCCAGCACCGCCGCGCTCGCGGCGATGGCCACCGTGCCGAGGGTGTCGCTCGCCGGCCACCCGTTCAGGAGCGCGTAGACGATCGCCCCGGCCGCGCCGACCGCGACGACGGCCAGCGACCACACCACAGTGCGCTTCACGGCTCGAACCGGTAGCCGGTGCCGCGGACGGTGAGGAGGTGCCGGGGATCGGAGGGATCGACCTCGAGCTTCTCCCGGAGGCGGCGGACGTGGACGGTGACGGTGGCGGTGTCGCCGAAGGTCCAGCCCCAGACCGACTCGAGGAGCTCCTCCCGGCGGAAGGCCCGACGGGGGTGGGCGAGGAAGTGCACGAGCAGGTCGAACTCCTTGGACGTGAGCGGGACGGTGTCACCGTCGCGGCGGACCTCGTGAGCCACGAGGTCGACGTCGACGCCAGCCCCCTGGAGGACCTGCACGCCGTTGCCGCTCACCCCGCCCGTCGCCCGGCGCAGCACGGCCTTCACCCGGGCGGTGAGCTCGCGGGGCGAGAACGGCTTGGTGACGTAGTCGTCGGCACCCAGCTCCAACCCGGCGATGCGGTCGTTCTCCTCGCCGCGCGCCGTGAGCATCACGATGGGGATCGGGACGGTCTGCCGGAGCCGACGGCACACCTCGAGCCCGTCGAGCACGGGGAGCATCAGGTCGAGGACCACGAGGTCGGGCAGCGTCTCGAGGGCGAGCGCCAGGCCACTGGCCCCGTCGGTCGCGTAGTCGACGCAGAACCCCTCGCGCTCGAGGTAGCGACCGACCACCTCGGCCAGCGCGGGATCGTCGTCGACGACCAGCACGCGGGAGCCCGTCGGGGCGTCGGCGTGCAGGTCGGGGCGGTCGGACATCCGGCCACTCTCGCCCAATCGCGGCCCGACGCGCTGGCCGACGACGGGAGAGTTTCTCGTCCCGTAAGCAGATCGGGCCTCTCGTACGCCGGCTCACGGGTGTTTCGCGAACCGTTAGCGCCCGGGGGTTCTCGTGACGATCCGACCTGCGTATGTTCCCGGCCATGCCCCTCCCGACCACCCTGCTGGTGATGGCCAAGGCGCCCATCGCCGGCCGGGTCAAGACCCGCCTGTGCCCTCCGTGCGAGCCGGCCGAGGCCGCCGCCATCGCCGAGGCCGCGCTCGCCGACACCCTCGCGGCGGTGCTCTGCTGCGGCGCCGAACGACGGGTGCTCGCCCTCGACGGGGAGCCGGGCCCGTGGCTGCCACCCGGCTTCGACGTCGTGGCCCAGGTCGGCGGGTCGTTCAGCACCCGGCTGGCGGCGGCATGGTCGACGGTCGAGGGCCCCGGGCTCCAGATCGGGATGGACACGCCCCAGGTCACTCCGACCGGGCTCGACCACGCCCTCGACCTGGTCACCGCCGGAGGCTCCGTCCTCGGCCTGGCGACCGACGGGGGGTGGTGGGCCATAGGGATGAGCGGGCCGGCGCCCGACGTGTTCCACGGCGTGCCCATGAGCGCGCCCGACACGGGGGCCGCCCAACTGCGGTCGATGCGCCGGCACGGGCTCGACCCGCACCTCCTCCCGGAGCTCCGTGACATCGACACCGCGACCGACGCACGCGAGGTGGCGAGGGAGATCCCCGGGAGCCGCACCGCCGAGACGGTCGTCGCCCTGCTCGGGGCACTCGCGTGAAGGTCCCCCTCCTCGATCCCGGCCTCGAGCACCTCCGCGCCCGCCGCGACGCGGCGCTCGACCGCCCAGCGCACGACGACCGGAGCGCGGCGATCCTCGGCATCGCCCTGGGCGTCAGCTTCACCCTCTGCTTCGTCACGGGCCTCTACTCCCACCTGCTGCAGCAGCCGCCGACGTGGATCGCCGTCCCCCCGAGCCCCGCCGGCCTGTTCCGCATCACCCAGGGGCTCCACGTGGCGTCGGGCATCGCGTCGATCCCGCTGCTGCTCGCCAAGCTGTGGTCGGTCTACCCACGGCTCTTCCAGTGGCCGCCGTTCCGTGACGCGCTCCACCTCGTCGAACGGGCGAGCCTCGTCGTCCTCGTCGCCGGCTCGCTGTTCATGCTGTTCAGCGGGACCGCGAACATCGAGCGCTGGTACCCGTGGAAGTTCTTCTTCCCCACCGGGCACTACTGGGCGGCCTGGATCACCATGGGTGCCCTCGTGACCCACATCGGGGCCAAGCTGCCGGTCGTGCGGCGGGTGCTCTCGCGCACCCCGCTCGCCCAGCCCGTCCCGCCGGTCCCGGCCGAGCCCGGCATCCTCGGTCGCCGTGGCTTCCTCGGTGCCGCCTTCACCGCGACGGGCCTGTTGACGCTCTTCACCGTCGGGCAGACCGTCGGGCCGCTCCGCCGGCTCACCTTCTTCGCGCCGCGCCGACCCGACATCGGGCCCCAGGGCCTGCCGGTGAACGGTGCCGCGGTCGAGGCCGGCGTGCTCGACGCCGCCACCTCCGCCGACTACCGGCTGGTCGTCACCGGAGCGGTGCCGCAGGAGCTGACCCTCACCCGGGGCGATCTCGAGGCCATGGAGCGACGGTCTGCCGTCCTGCCGATCGCCTGCGTGGAGGGCTGGAGCGCATCGGCGCGGTGGGGCGGTGTCACGGTCGGCGCGCTCCTGGAGGCGGCAGGTGTCGCGCCCGGCGCCGACGTCACGGTCGACGTCCGCTCGCTCGAGCGCAACGGGCTCTACGGCCAGTCGGTGCTGGCGGGTGACCAGGTCTGGGCCGGCAACACGCTGCTGGCGCTCACCATCGACGACGAGGACCTGCACGTCGACCACGGCTACCCGTTGCGCCTCATCGCCGGCAACCGCCCCGGTGTCCTGCAGACCAAGTGGGTCGAGGAGCTGGTCGTCCGATGAGCGCCACCGAGCCCGAGGCACCCGCACCCCCACCCGCGGCACACGGTGCCGACCGCCGCGGGGCCTCCTTCTGGATCGGCCTCGTGCTGGGCGGAGGTCTGATGGCCTACGGCATCGTCGGGCTGATCGACGCCGAGCGGGCGACCCAACCGCGGAACCTGGCCGCCTTCTTCCTCGGGGCCGGGATCGTGCATGACGCCGTGCTGGCACCGGTGGTCGTCGTGACCGGTTGGCTGATCGCCCGCCTGCTCCCGCCATGGGTGCGCGCGCCGGTGTGGTTCGCGGTGGCCGCCAGCGGGATCCTGCTGGTGTTCACCTGGCCGCTCGTGCGTGGATGGGGCCGGCGCTCGGCGAACCCGAGCCTCCTGCCGCTCGACTACGGCCGCAACGTCGCCATCGGCATCGCCGTCATCTGGGCCGTGGCCCTCGCCGACGTGATCCGCCGCGTCGTCGTGCACCGGAGGGCGTCGTGACCGTCCTGCTCCGCTTCCGCCACGGGCCCACGCGCCACCTCCCGACCGCCGACTGGGGCGCGCCCGCCCGACCGGAGGAGCTCGAACTGCTCCGTGACATGCGCGGCCCGGTGCTCGACCTCGGGTGCGGGCCCGGCCGCCTGGTCGCCGCGCTGGCGGAGATGGGCACCCCGGCGCTCGGCGTCGACGCCTCGCCGGTCGCGGTCGAGTCCGCCCGCCAGATCGGCGCTCCCGTGCTGCAGCGGTCGGTCTTCGAGACGTTGCCGGGCGAGGGTCGGTGGCGGTCGGTCCTCCTGTTCGACGGCAACGTCGGCATCGGCGGTGACCCGGTCGGGCTGCTGCGTCGGCTCCACGACCTGCTCGCGACCGGAGGCCGCGCCCTCGTGGAGGTCGACCCGCCGGGAAGCGCCACCGTCACGGCCGACGCCCGCATCGAGCGGGCCGACGAGGTCACCGACTGGTTCCCCTGGGCCTGCCTGGGGGCCGACGGGCTCGATGCCGTCGCCGCCGACGCCGGTCTGCACCGCCGCGAGTGGCGCGACGTGGGCGACCGTTGGTTCGCCATCCTCGAGAGGCGGGCGGCGTGATCGACGTCGTGCTGCCCGTGCTCGACGAGGTCGAGGCGATCGGCTGGGTGCTGCAGCGCCTGCCCGGCGGCTACCGCGCCATCGTGGTCGACAACGGCTCGACCGATGGCTCCGGGGCCCGGGCCGCCGCGCTGGGGGCCACCGTGATCGACGCGCCCGTCCGTGGCTTCGGCGCGGCCTGCTTCGCCGGCCTCCAGGCCGCCACCAGCGAGCTCGTCTGCTTCATGGACTGCGACGCGTCCCTCGATCCGGGCCTGCTCCCGACGGTCGTCGCGGCGGTGCGTCGTGGTGATGCCGACCTGGTGATGGGCGCACGGCGCCCGCAGCGCGGCGCGTGGCCTCCCCATGCCCGGCTGGCGAACCGCTGGCTGGCCCGTGCCGTCAACCGTCGCCTCGGCACCCACCTCACCGATCTCGGGCCGATGCGGTGCGCCCGAACCGAGGACCTCCGCGCCCTCGGGCTGCGCGACCGGCGATCGGGCTGGCCCCTCGAGATGGTGCTCGCCGCCGGCAGCGCCGGTTGGACGGTCGACGAGGTGCCGGTCCCGTACCTGCGCAGGGCCGGCCGGAGCAAGGTCACCGGCACCGTCGCCGGCACCCTCCGGGCCGTGAAGGACATGCAGGCCCAGCTCACCGCCCACGACCACGCACCACCCACGACCGTGCACCCGCGACCGGCGGCCTCGACCGCCGAGGAGAGGTAGACGACCGATGACCAGCACGTTCCCCCAGGCCGACGTCGGCGTCTTCGGCGGCTCGGGCTTCACCCACCTGCTCGACGACGTCACGACGATCGAGCTCACGACCGCCTACGGCGAGCCCTCGGCACCGATCACCATCGGGGAGATCGCCGGCCGGCGCGTCGCCTTCCTCGCCCGCCACGGCGACGCGCACCAGCACCCTCCGCACAAGGTCAACTACCGGGCGAACGTCGCGGCCATGGGCCAGCTGGGCGTCACCGCGCTGTTCGCCCCGTTCGCAGCGGGCTCGCTGCAGCCGCACCTCGGCCCCGGCGACCTCGTCGTCGTCGACCAGTTCGTCGATCGCACCAGCGGGCGGGACGAGACGTTCCACGACCACTTCGCCGACGGGCCGCGCCACCTCACGTTACCCGACCCCTACGACCCCGAGCTGCGCCGGGCGCTGCTCGCCGCCGGGCGGGAGGCGGGCGTGCCCATCCACGACGGCGGCACCGTGGTGGTGGTGAACGGCCCTCGGTTCTCCACCCGTGCCGAATCGCGGTGGTTCCGCGAGCAGGGGTGGGACCTCGTCAACATGACCCAGCACCCCGAGGCGGCGCTGGCCGGAGAGGCGGGCATCCCCTATGCGGGCCTGGCGATCGTGACCGACCGCGACGCCGGGGTCGAGGACGATCCCAGCGTGGAGGCGGTGACCCAGGAGCAGGTGTTCGCCGCCTTCGACCGGTCGATCGACGCCGTGCGGTCGATCCTGGTCGCCACCATCGCCGGCGCCACCGTCCGGGCCTGACCGCGACCGCGCGGTCGTCGGGCGCCGTCCGGGAATCGCTTGCGTGCTCAAGTAGTTACACTGGTCGACACCCTCACCGAGACGTGAAGAAGGCTAGACCATGAGCGACACCGGAACCCGGCTCCCGACCTACTACATCTCCCACGGCGGCGGCCCCTGGCCGTGGATCAAGGACCAGATGCCGTGGGACATGTCGGTGCTCGAGCGCTCGCTCCAGGCCATGCCCCGCGAGGTCGGCGTCACCCCCAAGGCGGTGCTGGTGATCTCGGGCCACTGGGAGGAGCGGGAGTTCACGGTGCAGTCCAGCGCCCAGCCCCCGATGGTCTACGACTACGGCGGCTTCCCCGAGTTCACCTACCACATCACCTATCGGGCGCCCGGCTCGCCCGAGGTGGCGGCCCGGGTGGCGGAGCTGCTCGACGGTGCCGGCATCCCGGTGGCCGAGGACCCCCGCCGCGGCTTCGATCACGGCACCTTCGCCCCCCTCGTGGTGATGTACCCCGACGCCGACGTGCCGGTCGTGCAGCTCTCGCTCAAGCGCGGCTACGACCCCGAGGCCCACCTCGCCGCCGGCCGCGCCCTGGCTCCGCTGCGCGACGAGGGCGTGCTGATCGTCGGTAGCGGCCTCAGCTTCCACAACCTGCGCCTGCTCGGCCCGGCCGGCCAGGAGCCGTCGCGCCAGTTCGACGCGTGGCTCGACGACGCCCTCCGCAGCGATCCCGAGTTCCGCACCAAGGCCCTGCGGATCTGGGACCGCGCCCCGAGCGCCCGCGTCTCGCATGCCCACGAGGACCACCTCATCCCGCTGATGGTCGCCGTCGGTGCGGCCGAGGGCGAGACGGCCACCCGCACCTACCACCAGGACGACTTCGCCGGCTTCATCACCGCCTCGAGCTGGCGCTTCGGGGAGACCACCGCCGCCTGAGGCAGGTCAGCGCCCGACGGTGCGGGTCACGGCGCCGTCTCGATCGACCCGATCCTGCTCGCCGCCTTGTCGGTGAACCACAGGAGGCTCGAGCCGGGCGCGCCCGCCTTGATGTCGAACGGGCCCGTGACCGTCGCGGCGTCGCCGTGGAACGACCACGCCTGGTCCGGCCCCGCCGCGGGATCGAAGCGGACGATCGCCGCGCCGTCGGTGTCGGCGATCCAGAGCGCGCCGTCGGGGCCGGCCCACACACCGTCGGGGCTCACCAGCCGCTCGTGGCCCACCGTGGTGGCCGTCGAGGCCGGCTCGGCCGCGGTGGGGTCGAAGCGCAGCAGCCCGGGCGCGTCACGGACGGTCACCCAGAGCCAGCCCTCGCCGTCGATCGCCCAGGCCCGAGGGCTGGCGCCGATCGCGTCGGCGTCGAGCCCGACCGTGATCGCCCCGCTCGCCGGGTCGAGCCGGCCGATCGTGCCGGTGCCGCCGTTGACCCACCACACCAGGCCGGCGGGATCGACGAACAGGGCCGAGGGGTCGGAGATGGCCGGCGAGCGGTGGAGCTGGAGCGTGGCGATCGGGTCCGCCGCACGGGGATCGAGCGAG
Organism: uncultured Actinomycetes bacterium; assembly: GCA_945957335.1. Taxonomy (GTDB): domain Bacteria; phylum Actinomycetota; class Acidimicrobiia; order Acidimicrobiales; family Acidimicrobilacustridaceae; genus CAMFLJ01. The sequence continues at coordinate 9,787 of CAMFLJ010000014.1, forward strand.
GCCACGGCGCCGTCGCCACCTCTCAGGGTGAACCACAGGGTGCCGTCGGGGGCCGACTTGATGGCGACGGGATGGTCGAGGCGGTCGTCGGCGTGGAGCCGGATCGAGGCCGCCGGGTCGGCGGCACCCGGGTCGATGGACGCGAGCGCGCCGGAGCCGAGGCACGTGACCCACAGCTGTCCGTCAGCCGCCGGGAAGATGTTGGCGGGGAGCCGGATCCGTTCGTCGGCGAACGTCTCCACGGCACCCGTCGCCGGCCGGACGCGACCGATGCGGCCGTTGCCGATGCTGGTGAACCAGATGTCGCCGTCGGGTGAGGCGATGATCCCGGTCGGGTCGCTCACCTGGCCCTGCGGGTCCTCGTGGACCTCGATGTCACCGCGCACGGTCCGGAACGTACCGCCCGGACGGGCAGGCGGGCCCGGGATCGCTCAGGTGCGGTCGCCGTGCCAGGCCGGCCAGGCGCCGAGCAGGTTGGGCCGCTCGGTGACCCAGGCGCGGGTGTCGTCGCCGATCTCCGCGGTGATCAGCGCCTCGAGCCGACCGCTGAGCTCGGCCACGAGCTCGCGGTTGGCCGGGTCGTCGGCCAGGTTCACCATCTCGGTCGGATCCGCCAGGCGGTCGTAGAGCACGACGTCGTTGTCGGCGTAGAGCTGCTCGACCGTGGTCGGCCGGTTGGGTGCGACCGGTGAGAAGTAGCGGCCGAACGTGTAGCGGTCGTCGGTGAAGCAGCGCAGGAAGCCCCGCTTCGACCAGTCGGGGCGCAGCTCGCCCGAGGCGACGCGCTCGGCCACGTCGGGCGAGCCGAACTCGGCCCAGAACCCAGCGTCGAGGTAGTTGACGGCCTCGACCGCGCTGAGCACGCCGTCGCGCACCGAGCCGCCGGTGAGCGCGGGCGCCAGCGAGTGGCCCTTGAGCTCGGGGAAGTCGGCGGCGAGCTGCTCGTCGGAGACACCGGCGAAGGAGAGGATCGTGGGCGCCAGGTCGACACCGGACGAGAGCGCGTCGGTGGTGGTCCCACCGGCGACGTCGGGGTGGGAGACGATCAGCGGCACGTGGAAGTTCTCGTCGTAGGCGAGGTTGCCCTTCTGGCGCAGCCCGTGCGACGCGACCATGTCGCCGTGGTCGGCCGTGAAGATCACGACCGTGTCGTCGGCCTGGCCGGAGGCCACCAGTGCGTCGAGCACGGCGTCGATCCCACGATCGACGTCGCGGACGCAGTTCAGGTAGAAGTTCAGCGCCTCGAGCCAGTGCTCGTCGCCGGCGACGGGCCCGAACACCGAGTCCATGATCGCGTTGTACTCGTGCACGGCCGGGGGCGCGCCGGCCAGGTCGTCACCGAGGGTCGACGGCAGCTGCACGTCCCACTGCCGCTGGTAGGTGGGTACGTCGACGGGCGGCTTGGTCATCACCGCGTTGGCGAGCATCGGTGGGGCCTGGATCGAGGCCCGACCACCGAAGTCGAAGCTCATGATGTCGTGCGGGTTCACGAAGTTGACGGCCATGAACCACGGCTGGTCGGCCGCCACCACCGGCGCCTTGTCGCGCAGCCACTTCACGGCCTGACCGGTGATGACCGGGTCGACCTTGAGCCCGGCCCAGGCGCCGCCGTCGATGTCACCCCAGTCGTTCCAGTCGGAGAAGCCGTAGGGCTCGAGCGCGTCGACCGTCGACACCGGGTTGGCGGGGTCGAGGTAGAGCTTCGAGAGGTGCCACTTGCCCTGGTAGGTGGTGTGGTAGCCGACCGACCGGAGCATGGTGCCGATGGTGCCCAGCGCCGGGTCGAGCGGGTCGACGTAGGGCATGTTGTCGTTGTCGTGGATCTCGGTGATCGGCATGTGCCGGCCCGTGTAGAGCACCGACCGCGAAGAGCTGCACATGGTGGCGCCGGCGTAGTTGCGGGTGAAGGTGACCCCGCGCTCGGCGATCCGCTCCTGGCCGGGCAACGACCACCCATCGGCCTTCGGCAGGTTGAAGCGCTGCTCGTCGGTGACGATCAGCAAGATGTTGGGCCGGTCCACCGTGCCTCCCTCGAGAAGTTCGGCCCCCTGACTAGCAGAGGGACCCCGAGGGAGGCAGTCGGCGGCGGGCCTCAGCCGTACGGCGTCTCGCGGACCACCCCGAGGTCGTTGAACGACGGTGGGCCGGCGAACAGCTCGCCCATCAGCGCCCGAACCGGGACGAGATCGGCGTTGCGGCCCTCGTCGGCCTCCCGGGCCCGGGCCTTCTCCTCGCTCTCGAACACCACGAGGATGCGCAGGAGCTTGGGCTCACCGTCCTCGAGGAAGGCCGACGAGCGGATCAGGCCGGAGCCCGGCCGCTCGGTGCCGTGGAGGCCGTCGAGGAGCTCGGGGATGCGGTCCTCGGCCCCCGGCTTCAGCGGGGCGGTGATCAGCTGCGCCCACATCGTCATGCCTCGGCCAGCATCACGAGCGTCTCGGGGCGGACCCTGTCGGTGGCCATCGCCTCGGCCGCCTCCGGCGAGCTGAGCATGGCGAGCAGCGCGTCGACGTCGGGCGCCTCGACGAGCAGGCCGACCTTGTTCGAGCCCTGCGTGTCGACGAACGTGCGCACGGTCGCCCCGACCGACGCGAACGCCTGCGCCCGCACCGGTGAGGCCAGCCAGTGCTGGACGTCCTCGACGTCGTGATACGCGATCAGTGTCGCCACCCTGTCCCCCTCTTGTCGTCGCGCCGGCCGTCGTCGGCCGGACACCGGAGGAGATCGTGAGCCGTGAAACTTGCAGTGTCAATGGTCCTGTCGGGGTGAGGTGCAGCCACACTGGGCGGACCGACCAGGAGGAACCATGAGCCCGTCCGACGACGCGTCCACCGCCACCGATCCGCAGGGCACCGAGCCCCGCCTCCACGTCGTGTACCTGGGTGGGGACGTCGTGGCCGGGCGCATGGGCGAGGACCACGAGGTCGTGCTGGTCGCCGCCACGTCGGTGAAGGAGGCCCGGCGCCTCGCGAAGCGGAAGTGGAAGGGCGCAGGACGACCTCACGTCGACGCGCTGGCGATCGTCCACCGCGTCGACGGTCACCACGTGCGCCTCGAGGCGGGCGAGGCCGACGGCGACGAGATCGAGGTCGACCCGACCTACGTCCCCTGACACCGGCCGCGGTGCCGGGCGTCAGCGTCAGAATGGTCGGGTGAGTCCCACTCGACGCGGCCGCCGGACCCGGTCCCTCCTGCTCGGTGCCGCCGTCACCGCCGGCGCCGTCTCGGCGGCGTGCAGCTCCACCTCGACGGTGTCGCCGCGCGACGACTCGCCGTCGGCGTTCGTGTTCGAGTCGCGCTGCACCTCGTGCCACGCACCCGGTGGGCCGGGCAAGGACACCGCGGTGATGGACCTGGCCAACGCCCGAGAGGCCATCGTCTCCGGGCGCGTCGACAAGGGGATGCCCGCCTTCGCCGGGGTGCTCACCACCGCACAGATCGACGCCATGGTCGACTGGCTCGGCACCCAGCAGGGTGTGCCGATGCCGACGGTCACCTCAGCTCCGGGGCCCGAGGCGCGGTAGCGCCCCGGGCCGACGGTGCAGGGCGTCAGGCAGTCAGCGGCCGAGCTCGGCGTCGATGGCCGCGACCAGCTCGGGCGCGTCGGGCGCCACCGCCGGGGCGAAGCGGCCGACCACCGTGCCGTCGCGCGCCACCAGGAACTTCTCGAAGTTCCAGAGCACCTCGGGCGCCTCGGTGGCGTCGATGCCGGCGTCGTTCAGGATCGACCGGAACGCATCGGGGTCGCCCTGGGCCTCCGGGGCGGCCTCGGTGAGGGCGGCGTAGAGCGGGTGCTTGCCCTCACCCGTGACCGGGATCTTCGAGTACATCGGGAACGACACCGAGTAGCTCGTCGAGCAGAACGCGGCGATCTCGTCGTCCGTGCCCGGCTCCTGCCCGGCGAAGTCGTTGGCGGGGAACCCGAGGATCTCGAGCCCGTCACCGCGCTTGGCGTCGTAGAGCGCCTGGAGCCCCTCGTACTGCGGGGTGAGCCCGCACTGCGAGGCCACGTTCACGACGAGCAGCACCTTGCCGTCGTGCTCGGCCAGGGTGGTGTCGCGCCCGTCGATCGTGGTGACGGGGATCTGCTGGATGTCGGCCATCGGATCAGCCCTCGAGCCCGGCGCTGAGGCGCTCGGTGGTCTCGATGTACTCCTCGACGAGGCGGTACATGACGTCGCGCACGGGGCGCACCTCGTTCATCGAGCCCACGACCTGCCCGACCGGGGCGAACGCCAGGTCGGGGCGGTTGGCGCGGGCGATGCGCGCGTTGGCCTCGGACGTGAGGATGTTCTGCAGCGGCATGCCGAGCGGGCCGGGGCCGTTCGGGTCGGCCCAGGCGTCGGTCCACTGGTTGCGCAGCATGCGGGCCGGCTTGCCGGTGTAGCAGCGCGAGCGCACGGTGTCGGCCGAGGTGGCGCCGAGGTAGGCCTCGAGCACGGCCGGGCTCGACCCGCCCTCGGCGGTGGTGAGCCACAGCGAGCCGAGCCACACGCCCTGGGCGCCGAGCGCCATGGCCGCCGCGATCTGGCGGCCCGAGCCGATGCCGCCGGCGCCGAGCACCGGCACGGGGGCCACCGCGTCGACCACCTCGGGGACGAGGACCATGGTGGCGATCTCGCCGGTGTGGCCGCCGGCCTCGTAGCCCTGGGCGATGATCACGTCGACGCCGTTCTGGACGTGGCGCTGGGCGTGCACGGCCTTGCCGGCGAGGGCCGCGACCTTCACGCCATGGGCGTGGGCCTGGTCGATGACGTCCTTCGGGGGCGAGCCCAGGGCGTTGGCGATGAGGCAGATCGGGTGCGAGAGGGCGATCTCGACCTGGCGGTGGGCGACCTCGTCGGTCCAGCCGAGCACGCCACCGACCTGGGTGCCCTCGGGCAGGTCGGGGAGGTCGAAGCGGTCCATCAGCTCGTCGACGTAGGCCCAGTGGTTGGCGTCGATCATCGACTTGATCTGCGCGTACATCTCGTCCGCGTTGCCGCCCTCGACGTCGACCGACTTCTGGGGCATGACGGTGTCGACGCCGTAGGGCTTGCCGCCCACGTTGTCGTCGATCCAGTCGAGCTCCATCTCGAGCTGCTCGGGGGTGAAGCCCACCGCGCCGAGCACGCCGAGGCCGCCGGCCTTGCTGACGGCGGCGACGACGTCGCGGCAGTGCGTGAAGGCGAAGATCGGGTACTCGATCCCGAACATGTCGCAAAGGTCGGTGTGCATGGCTCTCTCCCCCGGAGTCGGTCGGTGGGGAGACCGTAGGTGCCCTGCGGCGGTCCTCGCTGGAGAACGGGCCGAAGGTCCCGGGGCCACGGACCGCGCTCCCACGGCTGGTTGACTGGGCGGGTGGAGCTGCCGAAGGGAACGATCGACCTCGGCGCGCCGTCACCCCGGTGCCTGGTCTTCCTCCCCGGCTTCGCGTGCCCGCCCGGCGCCTACCGGTCGTTCCTGGAGCCCGTGGCCCTGCGCGTCGGTCGGGTCGTCGTGGCGTCGGTGGGCCACCTGCTGGCCGAGGTGACCGGGCGCTCGACCCCGGCCGAGGAGGCCGTCCGCTGCGTCGAGCTGGTCGAGGCGATCCGGGCCGACGGCGCCCAGGTGTGGCTCGGGGGCCACTCACGGGGCGGGACCGTGGCATGGCTGGCCGCCGGCATGGCGCGGGTCGAGGGGCTGGTGCTCGTCGACCCCGTGTACGGCGGCGGGCCACCCTGGCAACGGCCGGGGTCGCCGCCGCGCATCGAGCCGGGCTGCCCGGTGAGCATCCTCGGGTTCGAGGTCGGCGGGCGGTGCGCGCCCGCCGACCGCAACCACGAGCACTTCGCCGCGGCGCTCCCCGACGCCGAGCACATGGTGGTGCCCGGTTGCGGGCACGCCGACATCCTCGGCGGTGGGTTCGGGCGGATGGGCCGCCTCACGTGCGGAGGTGGCGGTGACGCCGCGACCGCGATGTCGACGGCACGCGGTGCGCTGCTCGACGCGCTCGCCGACACCGGCGCCCTGGGCTGAGGCTCAGGTGACGGGGCCTGACCAGGAGTGGAGCACCCGGCGGTAGTTGGCCCGCTCGAACGCCGTCGGGTCGTCGGTGGCCGCGTAGCTCATCGAACCCCGCAGCTGGCCGACCGAGTCGTAGTCGTGCTCGTCGAGCCAGTGCTGCAGGCCCGCGAGGATCCGGGTGACGGCACCCGGTCCCTCGCGCAGGATCGCCGAGGTCACCATGGCCACGTCGGCACCGACCGCCAGCGCCTTGGCCACGTCATGCCCGGTGTGCACACCCGTCGTGGCGGCCAACGACACGCTCGGCAGCAGCGGGCGGAGGATGGCGATCCACCGCAGCGGGAGCCGCAGCTCGACCGATGACGAGAGGTCGACGCGGGGCACGACCTCCATGGTGTCGAGCTCGATGTCGGGTTGGTAGAAGCGGTTGAACAGCACGAGGCCGTCCGCGCCGGCGTCGACCGCCTCGTGGGCGAAGTGGGCGAACGACGAGAAGAACGGCGAGAGCTTCACCGCCACCGGCACCCGCACCGCGGCCCGCACGGTGGCGATGGCGGCCAGCTTCTCGGCCTCGACGTCGGCGGCCGAGCGCATCGGGTCGGCGGCCACCGAGTACAGGTTGAGCTCGATGGCGTCGGCGCCGGCGTCGACGAGGCGGGTCGCGTAGCGCTCCCACGAGCCGGCGTGGGCGGCGTTGAGCGAGGCCAGCACCGGCACGTCGACCGCTGCCTTCAGGGCCTCGAGGGTGCGCACGTAGCGGTCGGCCACGGTGAGCAGCTCGGGCAGGTCGGGGAAGTAGTCGAGCGCCTCGCTCACGTGGTCGGTGCCGGCGGCGAGCGCGTCGTGCAGGCCCAGCTGCTCGGCGACCACCTCCTCCTCGAAGAGCGAGGGCATCACCACCGCGGCGGCACCGGCGTCGACCACGGCCTTCACGCTGTCGACGTGCTCGTTGAGCGGGCTGGCCGACGCCACCACCGGCGACGTGAGCTCGAGCCCGAGGTAGCGGCTGCGCAGGTCGGCGCTCACGGGGTGCCCTCCTCGTCGTGGCCACGGTCGCCCTCGACGGCATCGGCGGCAGGCCCGTCGGGGCCGATCGACAGCTGCGGGTCGGCCACCGGCACCGAGGCCGGGATGTGCGGCACCGAGCGCTCGAGCCCCGCCTCCTGGGTGTAGTAGTGCCAGCGCTCGTCGACGTCGGCCTGGAGGAGGGCGGCGAGCTGGCGGGCCCGCTCGGGGTCGGAGCGCTCGAGCACGGCGAAGCGCACCTCGGAGGCGGCGAAGTCGGCGACCTTCATCGACGGCGGCTTCGAGTCGAGCTGGAACGGGGTGCCGTCGCCGTCCTCGGTCGGGCGGTAGCGGTAGAGCGGCCAGTAGCCCGAGCGCACCGCGTCCTTCTGGTGCGACATCGACTTCGACATGTCGATGCCGTGGGCGATGCAGGTGGAGTAGGCGATGACCAGCGAGGGACCGGGCCACGCGTCGGCCTCGAGCAGGGCGCGGGTGGCCTGCAGGTCGTTGGCGCCGAGGGCGATCTGGGCCACGTAGACGTCGCCGTAGTCACGGCCGGTGGCGCCGAGGTCCTTCTTGGCGACGCTGCGGCCCGACGCCGCGAACTTGGCGACGGCCGACCGGGGCGTCGACTTCGACGACTGGCCGCCGGTGTTCGAGTAGACCTCGGTGTCCAGCACCAGCAGGTTCACGTCGCGCCCGCTGGCGAGCACGTGGTCGAGGCCGTTGAAGCCGATGTCGTAGGCCCAGCCGTCGCCACCGACGATCCACACGCCGGTGCGCACGAGGGTGTCGGCGAGGGTGAGGAGGTGCCGGGCGGCGGCACCGTCGTCGGGCGCGCCGGCCGTGCCCGCCGCGACCGGGGCGAGCACCCGCCGCAGCTCGTCGACGCGGCCGCGCTGGGCGGCGATGCCCGGCTCCGACGACTGGTCGGCGCGGAGGATCTCGTCGACGAGCCGCTCGCCCACCTGCGGGGCGAGGGCGGCGAGCAGCCGGGCGGCCAAGTTGCCCTGGGCCTCGAGCCCGAGTCGCAGGCCCAGGCCGAACTCGGCGTTGTCCTCGAACAGCGAGTTGTTCCACGCCGGCCCTCGGCCGGCGGCGTCGACCGACCACGGCGTGGTGGGCAGGTTGGCGCCGTAGATCGACGAGCAGCCCGTGGCGTTGGCCACGATCATGCGGTCGCCGAACAGCTGGGTGGCGAGCTTCAGGTAGGGCGTCTCGCCGCAGCCGGCGCAGGCCCCCGAGAACTCGAAGAGCGGTTCGAGCACCTGTGAGCCCTTGACCGTGTCGTGGGGCAGCAGGCTGCGGTCGAGCGGCGCGATCGAGTTGAAGAAGTCCCACCGGGGCCGTTCGACGTCGCGGTGCTCGTCGGCCGGCGCCATGTCGATGGCCTTGTGGCGCACCTCGGACTTGTCCTTGGCCGGGCACACGTCGACGCACACGCCGCAGCCCGTGCAGTCGTCGGGCGCGACCTGGATGGTGAGGAGGTGCCCGTCGAGGTCCTTCGAGCGGAAGTCCTTGGAGAGGAAGCCGTCGGGGGCGCCGTCGAGCGCGGCCGGCTCGAAGACCTTCATGCGGATCGCGGCGTGGGGGCAGACCACGGCGCACTTGCCGCAGTCGATGCAGATCGACGGGTCCCACACGGGGATCTGCTCGGCGATGGCCCGCTTCTCGTAGCGGGCGGTGCCGCTCGGGAAGGTGCCGTCGACGGGCAGCGCCGACACCGGGAGGAGGTCGCCGTCGCCCGCCATCATCACGGCGGTGACGCGCTGCACGAAGTCGGGGGCGTCGGCCGGCACCGGAGCCGGGCGGCGGCGTTCGGTGGTGACCGAGCTCGGGACCTCGACGCGGTGCAGGGCGGCGAGCGACGCATCGATGGCGGCGTGGTTGCGCTCGACCACCGCGGGCCCGCGGCGACCGTAGGCCTTGGTGACGGACTCCTTGATGCGGGCCACCGCCTGGTCGGCCGGGAGCACGCCCGAGAGCGAGAAGAAGCAGGGCTGCATGACCGTGTTGATGCGGTTGCCCATACCTGCCTCGTGGGCCACCGCCGCGGCGTCGACGACCCACAGGTCGATGCCCTTGTCGACGATCTGCTCCTGCACCTCGGCGGGCAGGTGGTCCCACACCTGGTCGGCCGGGTGGGGGCTGTTGAGCAGGAAGGTGGCGCCGGGTCGGGCCGGCTCGAGCACCTTCATCCGGTCGAGCAGCCCGAACTGGTGGCACGCCACGAAGTCGGCCTGGTCGACCAGGTAGGTGGAGCGGATCGGGTCGGGACCGAAGCGCAGGTGGGAGACGGTGACCGAGCCCGACTTCTTCGAGTCGTAGACGAAGTAGCCCTGGGCGAAGAGGTCGGTCTGCTCGCCGATGATCTTCACCGAGCTCTTGTTGGCGCCCACGGTGCCGTCGGACCCGAGGCCGAAGAACAGGGCCTGCACCTGGCCGGCGGGGCGCAGCACGGCGACGGGCACGGGCTCGACGCTCAGGCCGGTGACGTCGTCGACGATGCCGACCGTGATCTCGCGGCGGGGCCGTGGGCGGGCCAGCTCGGCGAAGACGCCGGCGATCATGGCCGGGGTGACGTCCTTCGACGCCAGGCCGTAGCGGCCGCCGATGACGGTCGGGTCGGTGGCGAACGGCGGCTCGTCGGCGTCCATCGCCTCGTCGATCGAGGCCCGCACGTCGAGGTAGAGCGGCTCTCCCACCGAGCCCGGCTCCTTGGTGCGGTCGAGCACGGCGAGGCGGGTGCAGCTCGGTGGGATGGCGGCCACCAAGCGGTCCGACGGGAACGGGCGGAACAGCCGCACCACCACCATGCCCACCCGCTCGCCCCGGGCCACGAGGGCGTCGACCACCTCGGCCACCGCGCCGGCAGCCGAGCCCATGATCACGATCACCCGCTCCGCGTCGGGGGCCCCGTGGTACTCGACCAGCGAGTACTGCCGGCCCACGCGGGCGGCGAGCTCGTCCATGACCTCCTGCACGGTGTCGGGCACCGCGGCGTGGAACGGGTTCGCAGCCTCGCGGGCCTGGAAGAACACGTCGGGGTTCTGGGCGGTGCCGCGCACGGCCGGGCGCTCCGGGCTCATCCCCCGCATCCGATGGGCGAGGAGGTCGTCCTCGCGCACGAGGGCCCTCAGGTCGTCGTCGTCGAGGAGCTGCACCTTGCCGACCTCGTGGCTGGTGCGGAAGCCGTCGAAGAAGTGGACGAACGGCACCCGGGTGCGGAGGGTGGCGGCGTGGGCCACGAGGGCGAGGTCGTGGGCCTCCTGCACCGAGCCGGCCGAGAGCATCGCCCAACCCGTCGAGCGGGCGTGCATGACGTCGGAGTGGTCACCGAAGATCGACAGCGCGTGGGTGGCGATGGCGCGGGCCGCCACGTGCATCACGCACGGGGTGAGCTCGCCGGCGATCTTGAACATGTTCGGGACCATGAGCAGCAGTCCCTGCGACGACGTGAAGGTCGTGGCCAGCGCGCCCTTCTGCAGCGCCCCGTGGAGCGCGCCCGCGGCCCCGGCCTCCGACTGCATCTCGACGACGTCGACGACCGAGCCCCACAGGTTCGTGCGCTCGGCCGCGGACCAGTCGTCGGCCAGCTCGCCCATCGGTGACGCGGGCGTGATCGGGTAGATCGCGGCCACCTCGCTGAGGCGGTAGGCGATGCGGGCCGCCGCCTCGTTGCCGTCGATGCAGGCCCACTGCCCGGTCACGGGGACTCCTCTCGCGCCCGGGCATGCGGGCGCACGACCGGAACATCCACGACCGTCGCGCCGCGGCCCCCGGTGCGACAGGGCCGGACGTCCCGGCGGAAGGACCCGAGCGCGGCCTACCCCCGGGGCAGGCGGGCGAGGTCGGCCAGCTCGGTGAGCGGCCGCACGGGCACGTCGACGGTCATGTCGCCGGCGCGCTCGAAGGTGACCGTCACGCGGACCACGTCACCCGGGTCGAGGGCGTCGTAGACGTGGTGGAGCATGAGGTGGTCGCCCCCCGGCACGAGGGCCAGCTGCCCGCGGGCGGGCACGGCGAGGGTGGAGAGGTCGACCATGAGGTCGCCGCGGTCGCTGGTGCTCTTCGTCTGGTGCAGCGTCACCGTGGCCGCCTCGGGCGAGGTGGCCGAGAGCAGGCGGTCCGCTCCCCCGGCGTCGTCGATCACCAGGTAGACGGAGGCGACGTCGCCGATCCGGGCGGGGGTGACACCCGAGGCCACGACGGTGAGGCGGGGCGGTCCGGACGACGGCCGGGGCCAGAGGCCCACGACCAGCAGGGCCAACGCACCGACGACCAGCGCCGCGGGGAGCAGCAGCGAGCGCCGGCGACGGGGCCGGGCGGGGAGATCGGTGGCGAGCACGACTTCGTGGTCGCCCGGGCGACCGCGTTGGTTCCCCGTCTCGGTCCTACCGGGGGGGTTCCGCGATTACGAATGGGAATCGTTCCCGAAAGTGGATAGCCTGTGGCCAACGACGAGGAGGAGATCGGTGATGAGGCGAATCGGTGTCGGTGCGGTGCTGGTGGGCGGGCTCCTGCTGGCCACGGCGTGCGGGTCGTCCGACGGCTCCGGCACCGCGGCGGGCGGGCCCACCCCGACCACCGTGGCCGGCGACCCGTGCCCGGTGGAGCCGCTCCGGGTGGTCGTGTCGGTGAACCAGTGGGGCGACGTCGTGCAGCAGCTCGGCGGCGAGTGCGCCGAGGTGACCACCATCGTCAACGGCGGCGACATCGACCCCCACGACTTCGAGCCCACCCCGGCCGACCGCGTCGCGTTCGAGAAGGCCGACCTCGTCGTGGTCAACGGACTCGACTACGACCACTGGGCCGAGGACGCCGCCGCCCAGGCCGGCGGGTCGCCCGCCGTGGTGAACGCCGGCGAGGTCGTGGGCCTCTCCTCGGGCGACAACCCCCACATCTGGTACGGACCGCAGCAGGTCGAGCAGGTGAGCGCCGCCGTCACCGACGAGCTGAAGAAGCTCGAGCCGGCCGCGGCGGGGTACTTCGACACCCGCGCCGCGCTCTGGGCCGACCAGCTCAAGCCCCTCCTCGACGGCGTCGCCGCCCTGAAGGCGACGGCGGCGGGGAAGACCTACGCCGCCACCGAGTCGGTGTTCGACGACATGGCGACGGCCGTCGGCCTCGAGGACGTCACCCCCTCGGGCTACCGCAACGCGGCCGCCAACGAGTCCGAGCCGGCGCCAGGCGACGTGAAGGCCTTCGAGGACCTGCTGCGCGGCGGCACCGTCGACGTGCTCGTGTACAACACCCAGACCCAGGGATCGGTGCCCGAGCAACTGCGCTCGGTGGCCGAGGGGGCGAAGGTGCCGGTCGTCGAGGTCACCGAGACGGTCCCCCCGGGGCAGCCCTCGTTCGTCGCCTGGCAGCTCGCCCAGCTGAAGGCGCTCACCGAGGCCTTGGGCAGATGATGGTTCTCAGTCCTAGAATCGCCCGATGAGCAGCGAGCCCGAACCGGCGGTGGAGCTGCGCTCCGCGGCCGTGAGCCGGGGCGGGCGCACCATCTGGGAGCACGGCGACTTCGCCATCCCCCGCGGCGCGCTCGTGGTGGTCATCGGGCCGAACGGCTCGGGCAAGACCACGATGCTCAACGTGGTGCTCGGCCTCCTGCCGGTGTCGTCGGGCAGCGTGCAGGTGCTCGGCTCCGAGCCCCGCCGCGGCGACCCCCGCATCGGCTACGTGCCCCAGAACTACACCGCCACGGTCGGCAACGCCGTGCGCGCCCGCGACCTCGTCGCCCTCGGCCTCGCCGGCGACCGCTGGGGCCTCGGGCGGCTCACCGCCGACGAGCGCGAGCGGGTCGAGGCCACCATCGAGGCCGTCGGCGCCACCGGTTTCGCCGACCGTCGCATGTCCACGCTGTCGGGCGGCCAGCAGCAGCGCATCGCCATCGCCCAGGCCCTGGTCTCCCAGCCCGAGCTGCTCCTGCTCGACGAGCCGCTCGCCAACCTCGACATGCGCAACCAGAACGAGGTCGTCGAGCTGCTCGACCGCATCCGCTCCGAGAGCGACATGACCGTCGTGGTCGTGGCCCACGACCTCAACCCGCTGCTGTCGGTGCTCACCGGCGCGGTGTACCTGCTCGACGGCCACCCCCACTACGACGAGATCGGTGAGGTCGTCGACGAGCACCTCCTCACCCACCTCTACGGCACCCGCATCCGCGTCGTGCACACCGCCCAGGGCGACATGTTCACCAGGAGCGGGCGATGAGCGGCGCCGCCGTGGTGGCCCGCATCGGCTACCAGTCGAACTGGGTCGACGTGCTCTCGGCCGGCTTCATGCGCAACGCCATCATCGGCGGCCTGCTCGTCGCCGTCGCCGCCGGGGTGCTCGGGTACTTCGTGATCGTCCGCCAGCACGCCTTCGCCGCCCACGCCCTGGCCCACATCGGCTTCCCGGGCGCCACCGGCGCCATCCTCATCGGCGTGCCCGTCACCCTCGGCCTGGCCGTGTTCACCGTGGGCGGGGCGCTGGCCATCGGCCTGCTCGGCAAGCGCCTGGCCGACCGCGAGATCGCCACCGGCACGATCCTGGCCCTCGCCACCGGCCTCGGCGTGCTCTTCAACTCGATGACCACCCGCAATGCCAGCGCCGTCACCAACGTGCTGTTCGGCAACCTGCTCGCCATCTCGACCCAGCAGCTGGTGACCTTCGGGCTGTTCACCCTCTTGCTCGCGCTCGTGCTGGCCGCGGTGGCCCGGCCCCTCGTGTTCGCCTCGGTCAACCCCGAGGTCGCCGAGGCCAAGGGCGTTCCC
>CAMFLJ010000015.1 GCA_945957335.1 uncultured Actinomycetes bacterium
CGCCGGTCCCCGTCGCCCGGGTCACCCCCGACGGCGCCCCCGGCCTGCCTTCCCGGGCCCCGTCGGCCCCGGCCGCGACGCCGAACGTGGCTCCCACCCCGGCTCCCGCGGCTGATGCCGCGCCGGCCGTCACCGCAGCCGGCCTCGTGCGTCGCACGCCGGTGGCCCAGCGGCCCGACGAGACCCCGGCCGGGCCCGCCCGCGCCGCGGTCACCCGCACCAACCGCTCACCCGACGAGGTGCGCCGCATGCTCTCCCGCTACCGCTCCGGCCTCGACCGTGGCCGCACCGGTGGCCCCGAGACGTCCACCCCCGACCCCCAGCCACCCACCACCGACCCCCGCACGAACGGCGCAGAGGAATGACCATGATCGAGTTGAGTGCCGCCGCCAGGAACCTGAACTGGCTCGTCCAGAGCTTCGCCGAGCGCGTGCCCGGCGTCAGCGAAGCCGTGGTGGTGTCGTCCGACGGGCTCCCCATCGCCGCCTCGGAGGGCCTCGACCGCGAGGCCGCCGACCGCTTCGCCGCCGTCGCCTCCGGCCTCATCGGCCTGGCCTACGGCGCCGCCGGCCGCTTCGGCGGCGGCGCGGTGAACGAGGTCATCATCGAGATGGAGAACGCCTTCCTCTTCGTCACCGGCATCAGCGACGGCTCCTGCCTCGCCTGCGTGGCCGAGGCGGAGTGCGACGTCGGCCTCGTCGGCTACGAGATGGCCGTGCTGGTCGACCGCGCCGGCGGCGTCCTCACCCCCGAGATCCGCGCCGAGCTCCAGGCGGCGCTGCCGCGATGACCTCCTCGAGCGTGCCCGTGGGATCCGACGGTGCGCCGTCGGGCCTGCGCGTCCGCTCGTACGTGCTCACCGGTGGCCGCACCCGCGGCGGCGCCGACCTCCCGTTCGAGGCCCTGATCCAGGTCACCCCGAACGGCCGAGCAGCTCTCCCCGGCCTCGCCCTGGAGCGCCGCGACATCATCTCCCGCTGCGTCGGCACCGTCTCGGTCGCCGAGATCTCCGCCCACCTGCACCTTCCCCTCGGTGTCGTCCGCGTCCTCGTGGGCGACATGGTCGAGGAGGGGTTGTTGACCGCGACTGCTCCTGACCACTCCCGGACCGGTGACCGACCGGACCGCCTGCTGCTCGAAAGGGTCCTCGATGGCCTCCAGTCCCTCTGACACCGCCGCGGCCCAGGTCGCGAGCACCTCGCCGGCCCCGCTGCCGGTCAAGATCATCGTCGCCGGCGGCTTCGCGGTCGGGAAGACCACGTTCGTCGGCTCGATCTCCGAGATCGCCCCGCTGACCACCGAGGCCGCCATGACCAAGGTGGCCGAGGGCATCGACGAGACCGGTGGCACCAACACCGGCAAGACGTCGACCACCGTGGCCATGGACTTCGGGCGCATCACCCTCGGCGACGACCTGGTGCTCTACCTGTTCGGCACGCCCGGCCAGGACCGCTTCCAGTTCATGTGGGACGACCTCGTGCGCGGCGCCATCGGCGCGGTCGTGCTGGTCGACACCAACCGCCTCGCCGACTGCTTCCCGGCGGTCGACTACATGGAGCGCAACGGCGTCCCGTTCATCGTGGCGGTCAACATGTTCCACGGCGAGCAGCAGCACAGCCTCGACGACGTGCGCGAGGCGCTGGCCGTGCCGGCCGAGGTGCCGATGATCACCACCGACGCCCGCGACCGCAGCCGCACCAAGGTGGCCCTGCTCGAGCTGGTGCAGCACGCGCTCCTGCGGGCCAACGGGGCCTGAGGCTCAGGCCTCCGGCAGCACGCCGCGCTCGGCGGCCGCCACCACCGGGCGCACCTTCAGCAGGTACCAGCCCGAGATGGCGAGCCCTCCCAGCACGGAGATGAAGCCGAACAGGATGGCGACGAGCCACACGACCTGACGGCGCCCCGAGAGCGCCCAGGCCCACTGCGGATGGCGGACGCAGTCGAGCAGCGCCCACACCGAGACGGCCAGGGGCACGCAGAACAGGGCGGTCACGAAGATCGTCCAGAACAACCTGCCCACGTCGGCCATGCCCGAATCGTACGGGCGACCATCCCGTCGACCGGCACCCGGCCACCACGTCGCTGCCGGGCTCACGATGGTGCGGGGACCCCACCGATCTGGTCCGCCTCGGGGGAGCGGATCAGTGGCGGAGGCGGGAGGCGGCGTCGCCGGGCATCGGCATGGGTGCCTGCACGGGGCGGCCGCCGGCGGCCATGAGGTCGAGCACCCAGCCCTCGACCTCGGCCCAGCCCGCCGCCCGTGGGCCGTCGAGCCCGGCGTTGTAGGGCTGGGAGAACACCAGCACCGGCGCGCCGGTGCCGCGCAGCGACACCACGTTGTGGGGGGCGTCGTCGACGTAGGCGTCGGCCTCGACCTGGGGCTTGTCGCCGAGGAAGCAGAGGTCGCGGTACGGGATCGAGTTGGCGTCGAGCCACTCGACGGTGTCGGCCACCGCCACCGCGTGGTTCCAGTTGGCGTAGAGGCGGTGCGTGATCAGCCGGATCCACACGCCCGCGTCGGAGAGCCGCCACAGGGCCTCAGCCGCCCCGGGCACCGCCGGCATGGTGCGGAACATGCGGTGCTCGTTGACCGCGGTGCGGTGGAGCCGCTCGAACTCGTCGCGGTCGAGGCCCCACTCGGTGAAGTCCCAGGTCTGCTGGTCGGGCAGCTCGGCCTCGTCGATGCCCCGGTCGGCCGCCACGACGCGGCGGAAGGCGGTGGCGTGGTCGGCGCACACGCCGTCGAGGTCGACCCCGAGGACGAAGTCGGCCACGTCAGAGGCTGGCGCCGAGGAACTCCAGGGCCGCGTCGATGAACCCGAAGTCCTTGGGGGTGGCGAAGTGGTCGACGTTGCGCAACGTCACGAGGCGGGCGTCGGGCAGCTTCTCGAGCAGGGGGTCGGCGGGCCCCACGAAGTCCTTGTCGCCCAGCACGACGAGCACCGGGCACGTGATGTTCGCCAGCCCCTCGGCGGTGATCGGGATCGGGTGGGGCCGCCGCACCAGCGCGGCGAGGGCTTCGCGGTCCTGGTCGGGGGCGTCGGCCAGCGCCGAGAAGTAGCGCAGGGTGGGGTCGTCGGGCTCGACCGAGCCGTCGAACACGCCGCCGATGCTGCCCATCTCGCCCGCGGGCCGGAACAGGTTGGCCCCGACACCGGCGACGATCAGCGAGTGGAAGCGGTCGGGATGGGCCGAGGCGAGGGTGAGGAGCGTGCGGGCACCGAGGGAGAAGCCGATGGCGTCGACCGGCTCGGCGGGGAAGCGCTCGAGCAGCTCCTCCTCGAGGCGGTCGTAGGCGGCGGGGTCGGTGGGGCGCGGCGCCGAGCCGTGGCCCATCTGGTCGAGGGGGATGGCGGTGCGGCCGGCGTCGGCCAACAGGTCGAGCCAGCCGTTGTCGCCCCAGGTGCGGGCCGACGACGTGGCGATCCCGTGGACCAGCACCACCGGCGGGTGGCTCACCGCGACCGCCTCCGGTTGCGGCGGATGGCGTCGAGGGCGAGCGGGGCGAACGCGCCGAGCGCCGTGGCCGGCCACGTGAGGGTGGCGGCGTGCTGCAGGGCGCCGGTCGAGAGCTTCGAGCGGAGCTCGACGTCGGTGAGCACGGCGGTGAGGTCGCGGGCCAGCGCGCGGTCGTCGGCGGCGAGCAGGCCCGACAGGCCGGCGGCGACGGAGTCGCGGTGCCCCGCGATGTCGGTGGCCACCGACGGCGTGCCGCAGGCGGCGGCCTCGGTGAGGGTCATGCCCCAGCCCTCGGCGATGGAGGCGCTGGCGACCACCCACGCCCGGCGGTAGAGCGACAGCAGCTCCTCGTCGGACACCTTGCCGGCGATGCGCACCCAGCCGTTGGCGTCGAGGTCGTCGACCTGCTGCTCGAGGGCCGGGCGCTCGTAGCCGTCGCCGACGATGACGAGCTGGAGGTCGGGCACGTCGTGGCGCACGTCGGCGGCGATGCGCACCAGCTCGTCGAAGCGCTTGGAGGGCATGAGGCGACCGACGGCGACCACCAGCGGCACCGGGCTCTTCTCGCCCGCCGGGGTGAAGCGCTCGTCGATGCCGGGCGGCACGACCGAGATCTGGGCCGGCCGCAGGCCGAGGTAGTCGACGAGCTCGTGGCGCGACGACTCCGACAGGGTGACCACCGGCATGCGCCGGTAGAGCGGGGGAGCGATGCGGTGCTCGAAGAACTTGCCGGCCCGGGCGAGGCCGGGGTCGAGCACCATGTCCCACATGTCGCGGTGCACGTGGTGCACCCAGGCCGACTTGGGGCCGGCGGCCCACAGCGGCGTGAGGAACGGCACGCCGTTCCAGATCTCGACGATGCCGTCTCGCGGTCCGTGGCCACCGAGCAGCTCGCTGACGACCGCGGTGGGGAACACCATGAACCGGCCGTGCTTGCGCACGATGCGGTAGCCGTCGCGGCTGCCCTCGTAGGGGTGGCCCTGCGCGTAGGAGGTGCGCATGACCACGTCGAGGCCGGCCTCGGCCCACAGGGCGAGGATCTTGGCGGCGTGGACCTCGGAGCCGCCCGCCTCGATGTCGACGAGGTCGCGCCAGGCCAGCACGTGGACGCGTTCGAGGCCCGCCTCGGCGGCCAGCGCGGCGATGTCGGCGACGCTCGCCGCGCTGTGGGTCACGTGGGCCTCAGGCGCTCGGCTTGTTGACGGGGTGGTCGGGGCCGAAGGCCTCACGGGGGATCACGGGGGCGTCGCGGCCGGTGCCCTTCTCGCCGGCACCCTCACCGGGGGCCTTCTCCTCGTGGTACTCCTCCTCGACGTTGACGTCCCACACGTCGTAGGTGGTGCCCGTGGCGATGTTCTCGGCGGTGAGCATCGCCGTGTACATCGAGTGGTCCTGGTTGTTGTAGCGGTGCATGCCGTTGCGGCCCACCGGGTGGACGTTGGGGGCGTGGGCGGCGAGCCAGTCGCGCATCGTCTGGACGTTGGCCTTGTAGCGCTCGTCGTAGAACGGGTACGCCTTCGGCACCCGCACCACGTAGCCGGCCGACACCTTGGTGGCGTCGACGAGGCCGATCTTGCCGAGCTCGCGGGTGCCCAGCGCGACGAGGTCGTCGTCGGACATCGACCAGTACTCGTCACCCTCGAACACGAAGTACTCCATGCCGAGGCAGGTGAGCCCGTCCTTCACCATGTACGGCGACCAGGAGCCGAAGTTCTGGATGCGGCCGACCTTGACCTCGGGGGAGTGGATGTAGATCCAGTTGTCCGGGAAGATGCCGTCGTCGGGCACCACCAGGGCGACGGTGAGGAAGTCGCGGTAGCGGAGGTCCTTGGCCGCGGCCAGCACGTCGGCCGGGGGCGGCGGGTCCATGGCCATCAGCAGCTGCGACATTGGCATCGAGGAGATGACCTCGTTGCAGGGGTACTCGGTCTCGACGCCCGCGTGGGAGGCCACCACGGCCACGGCGCGGTCGTCCTCGACGCGCACCTTGACCGCCTTGGTCTCCATGAGCACCTTCGAGCCCGACGCCTCGACCTTGTCGCGGCAGACCTCCCACATCATCCCGGGCCCGTACTTCGGGTACTGGAACTCCTCGATGAGCGAGGTGATGTCGGTGGCCTTGCCCTTCTTCAGGAAGGACAGCGACTTCGGGAGCGAGTCGAGGATGGCGTTGATGCCCGCGTTCCACAGCGACATGTTCTTGATGCGCTGGGCGGCCCAGTCGGCCTGGATCTGCGAGGCGGGGACGCCCCAGACCTTCTCGTTGTAGGTCTTGAAGAAGTGCTTGTAGAGCCGCTTGCCGAACCGGGCGGTGATCCAGTCCTCGAGGCTGTCGTCGGTCTTCGGCCGGCCGAGCAGCTTGCGGATGCCGCCGTCGGCGCGGGCCTAGAAGTAGGACAGCACGCACAGGACGGCCTCGCCGATGCCGAGGTTCTTGAGCGCGTTGGAGGCCTTGAGCGGGTAGTCGAAGAACTTGCCGTCGTAGTAGATGCGGCTCATGCGCGGCCGCTGGAGGAAGTCCTCCTGGGGGAGGATCTCGTGCCAGAGGTCGTCGACGGGCACGACCTTGGTGAAGAACCGGTGCCCGCCCAGGTCGAAGCGCCACCCGTCGCGCTCGACGGTGCGCGAGATGCCGCCCACCTGGTCGTCGGCCTCGAGGACCGTGCTGCTGATGTCGTGCTTGGCGAGCTCGTAGGCCGCCGTGAGGCCGGCGGGACCCCCACCGATCACCACCACCTGAGGTGCGGTGGCGGCTGCGTCGGGGGTGGGCTCGGAGGGAACGGTCATCGGGTCACTTTCCGGATTCGGGGCCGTGGGGAGTGTAGTGAACCGGCCCTGGGGCGCGGCCCATGCCCCCTGCCTGGTCGGCCCGGGTCCCGGCGGTAGTGTCCGGCCCCATGCACCCGACCGAGGGCGGCAGCGCCGCCAGTGTCCCCGGTCCCGTCGCCGCCGACGAGTCGGCCCCCGCGACCACCGAGATCGTCACCGTCGGCATCGTCGCCGTGCTCGCCGGCGGCGTGCTGCGCTTCGCCACCCGGTCGGGCCTGTGGCTCGACGAGTCGCTGAGCGTCAACATCGCCTCGCTGCCCGTCGGCGACATCGGCTCGTGGCTGCGCCACGACGGCCACCCGCCGCTCTTCTACCTGCTCCTCCACGGCTGGATGGAGCTGTTCGGCAGCGGCGACGTGGCCGTGCGGGCCCTCTCGGGCGTGTTCGGCCTGCTGACCCTGCCGCTCGCCTACCTGGCGGGCCGGCGCCGCGGTGGCGCCCTCCTCGGGTGGATCACCCTCACCGTCGTGGCGCTCTCGCCGTTCGCGGTGCGCTACTCCGACGAAGCCCGCATGTACTCGATGGTGATGTTCCTGGCCTTCGCCGGGTACCTCCTCGCCGACGACATCCTGCGCCGGGGCAAGTCCGACTGGCTCCGCCTCCTCGGGGTGGTCGTGGTGGCCACCGCGCTGCTCTACACGCACTACTGGGCGCTGTGGCTGCTCGCCGCCGCCGGGCTGGTGGCGATCTGGCGGGCGTGGCGACCGGCCGAGCCCGGCGACCGCCGTCCTGCGCTGCTGTTCATCGGCGCCCTCGTGGTGGCCGGCGTGCTGTTCGTGCCGTGGCTGCCGTCGATGCTCTACCAGTCGGCCCACACCGGCACCCCCTGGGCCAAGCCGATGCGGCCGACGGTGGCCTTCGGCTTCCTCGTCGACGACTTCGGGTCGGGCCTCTACGACGACGCCGTCTTCTTCGGGCTGATCACCGTGGTCCTCCTGGGGCTGGGCCTGTTCGGTCGGGCCCGCGACGAGCGCCACATCGAGATCGACGTGCGCACCGCGCCGCAGATGCGGGCCGAGGCGATCGTGGGGGCGCTCACGTTCGGCATCGGCATCGTCATCGCCTTCGGGCTCCGCGGGGCGTTCGCCACCCGGTACGGCGCGGTGGTGTTCCCCTTCCTGGCCCTGCTCGTCGCCGCCGGGGTCACCCGCTTCGCAGGCCGGTGGCTGCGGTTCGGCGTGCTCGTGGTCCTGTGCGCCTACCTGGGCGTCGGCGCGCTGTGGAACGTGGCCGACACCCGCACGCAGATGAAGCAGATCGGCCAGGCGATCGACGCCAAGGCCCAGCCCGGCGACCTCGTGATCTACTGCCCCGACCAGCTCGGGCCGGCCGGGAGCCGGGCCACCCACGCCGACGTCCGCGAGGTCGCCTACCCGACCTTCGACGACCCGAAGCTCGTCGACTGGGTCGACTACAAGGACCGCAACCAAGCCTCCGACCCCCAGGAGTTCGCCCGCCGGGCCCTCGACGCGGCCGGGCCGGACGGCAACGTCTTCCTGGTCTGGAACACCGAGTACAAGACCTTCGACGGCAAGTGCGAGGCCCTCCTCAACGCGCTCGGTGCGGCCCGTCCCGCCGAGACGATCGTGCAGCAGAAGTCGTCGATGTTCGAACACGGCTACCTGACGTGGTTCCCGGCCCCGTCGTGACCCGCCCGTGACCGCCGCCAGCCGGGCGCGTGGGGTGCTCGACGACCTCCGGGTCGTGCTCGTCCCGTGGCTCACCGCACGCGTGCTGCTCGTGGCCGGCTACCTCGTGGCCCTCGCCGGGGCCGACAGGGTCGTGCCCGGCAACCGGCCCACCGCGCTCACCGAGGGGCTCATCGCGTGGGACGGCACGTGGTACCGCGACATCGCGGTCCACGGCTACAAGGCGCTCCCCGACGAGGCGCTTCGCTTCTTCCCGCTCTTCCCCATGCTCGGCAAGGCGCTCGGCGTGGTCACCGCCGGGCGCACCGACGTGGCGCTCGTGCTCATCGCCAACGTGGCGTCGCTGGCCCTCGCGGTGGCCGTGCGGCGCCTCGTCCGCTTCGAGCGCGGCAACGACGCGCTCGCCGACCGTGCCGTGTGGATGGTCTGCCTGTTCCCCGGCGCGTTCGTGCTGGCCTGGGGCTACGCCGAGGCGCTGTGGCTGCTGGCGGCCGTCGTCGCCTTCTGGGGCATCCGCAGCCGGCACTGGTGGTGGGCCGTCGCCGCCGGGGTCGTGGCGGGGGCGAGCCGACCGCTCGGCATCGTGCTGGTGGTGCCCGCGGCCATCGAGCTGGCGCGGGTGTGGCGCTCGGCGAAGCGCGACGAGCGCGTCTCGGGCCTGGCCGCGGTGGTCTCACCGCTCGTCGGGGCCGGGGCCTACCTGGCCTGGGTCGGCGCGGCCTACGGCAACTTCCGGCTGCCCTTCACCACGCAGGGGCCGCTGCGGGGCGAGACCATCGACCCGATCAGCCGCCTCTGGGAGGGCCTGCACCAGATGGTCGGCCCCGACCGCTTCTCCGACGGTCTCCACGTGCCCTTCGCCATCGCCTTCATCGTGCTGCTGGTGCTCACGTTCCGGTGGTGGCCCTCGTCCTACGGGGCGTTCGCGGCGCTGGTCCTGCTGGCGGCGCTCGGCGCCGAGAACCTCAACTCGCTCGAGCGCTACGGGCTCAACGCCTTCCCGCTCGCCCTCAGCCTGGCGGTCCTGGCGAA
The DNA here is from genome assembly GCA_945957335.1 of uncultured Actinomycetes bacterium. Lineage (GTDB taxonomy): Bacteria > Actinomycetota > Acidimicrobiia > Acidimicrobiales > Acidimicrobilacustridaceae > CAMFLJ01. The sequence goes on from CAMFLJ010000015.1 coordinate 8,970, forward strand.
GGACCCGCGGGTCGACAAGGTGATCACCACCGTGCTCGGCGGCGGGGTGGTGGCGTTGAGCTCGCTGGCGTGGCTCGGCGCGTACGTGCCCTAGTGCCCTGACCTTCAGGCGGTCCGCAGCGGCGCAACCGGCGCGAGCGCGTCGGCGTCGTCGAGGCGGCGCACGGCCATGATCTCGCTGGTGCGGAAGCTGGCCAGGCGGACGCTCCAGCAGTCGACGACCTGGCGGTCGGACGTGGTGCGGAAGAAGGTCGTGAGCTGGCCCTCCTGGCTGTACGCGTCGGCGCCGTCGATGCGCTCGCGGGCCTGGTCCTTCAGGGTGATCTCGTAGGCGGTCATCGTCTCGCTCCTCTCCCGGTCACCGTGGGGGTCGGTGCCGTGGTGCACGGTACGGAACGCACCCTGTGAGGAGGAAGAGGGACAACCCTGTGACTTTCGCGTGCGGTCCACAGGGTGCTTGCCCACAGGCGCGCTCGGGCCCCCGCCGCAGCGGGGGCCCGAGCCCGGTGATGCGCCTGGGTCAGGGCTCTTCGAAGTTGCCTCCGCGGCACGCGGTGCCGGGGCCGCCGCCCATGGGCCCGAGGACCTTCACGAGCGAGCCCCAGTTCTGGACCCGGCCCTCGAAGGGATCCCCGGGCACCGGGGTGTCGTTGAGCCCGGAGAAGGCGCAGATGCTGTTCGCCGGACCGGCCGGCGAGGTGGGCGACTGCTGGGCCTTGATCGGGGTCGGCTTGCCGTTCCCCGTGATCTCACCGGCGGACGCGATGCCCGCCCCCATCCCGAGCGTGGCCGCGCAGACGGCCAGGCCCGCGAGGGCCTTCCTGGTGGTTCCCCGCATGTGGTTCTCCCGGATGTGTGTGGCGGACGGGCCGTGGCCCCCGCCGTGGCGTCCCCCGCCGCCGACGCGGAAGCTACGCGCGTTCCGTGAGTGCCGTCGACCGTTTCCGGGCAGCCTCCGCGGTCCCCGGCCCGGGCCCGGGGTCGTGGCAGGATCGCAGGCGTGGACCTCGAGCCCCTCGACATCACCTGTCCCCGCTGCGGCAACGCCGCGGCCGTCCGGTTCTACGGCCCGTGCGACACGTGCCGGGGCGAGATGCGCGCCGCCCTCGGTGGCGAGCGCCGTGACGTCGAGGTCGCGGCCTACGAGCCGAAGATGAACGTGGTCCCCAACGCGGTCGCCACCAAGGACTGAGCGCCCCGGGCGCGGCACCGCCCGCGATCGGCACGCCGGGGCGTGCGTCTCGCGGGCGGTCGCCGGACGCTGTGGTGACTCGGGGCCGAGAGGCCCGCGGGCTCAGGCCTCGATCGGGCGCTCCTCGATGGTGACGCTCTGGAAGACGTCGCCGCGCTGGGTGCCGTTCACGGCGTCCATGCCCGAGACCACGATGCCGAACAGGTTGTACTGCTTGGGCAGGCGGCCGGTGAGGTCGTCGAGGCAGATGAAGAACTGCGAGCCGTTGGTGTCGGGCCCGGCGTTGGCCATGGCCACCGCGCCCTGGCGGTAGTTGCCCTGCACGGGCTCGTCCTCGAAGCGGTAGCCGGGGCCACCGCGGCCGCTGCCCTCGGGGCACCCGCCCTGGATCACGAAGCCGGGCTCGACCCGGTGGAAGGTGAGGCCGTCGTAGAAGCCCTGGCGGGCCAGCACGATGAAGTTGTTCACCGTCTTGGGCGCGATCCGGGGGTCGAGGTCCATCACGATGTCACCCTTGTCGGTGGTGATGGTGACCCGGTAGATCGTGTTCTCGTCGATTTCCATGGCGGGAGGGTTCGGCATGGCCGCAATCGTGGCACAGGCGGGGCGCCCCTAGGCTCGCTCCCCGTGCCCCGGCCCCACCGCGAGATCAGCCTCCTGCTCGCGGAGCGCGACCCGGTGATGGCCCATCTCGTCGACCGGCACGGTCCCATGCACCTGCCGCCCCCGCCGCGTGCGTCGCAGCGCTTCGAGCAGCTCGCCCGCTCGATCGCGTTCCAGCAGCTCGCCGGGCGTGCCGCCAGCACCATCTGGGGCCGGGTGCGGGCGCTCGTGCCGGGGGAGTTCACGGCCGAATCGGTGCTCTCGATCCCGGAGGGCGACCTCGCCGCCGCGGGGTTGTCGAGGGCCAAGCTGGCGTCGATCCGCGACCTCGCCGCCCACGTCGCCGACGGCCGCGTGGCCCTCGAGCGCATCGGCCGCCTCTCCGACGACGAGGTCGTCGCCCACCTCACGCAGGTGCGTGGCATCGGCCCCTGGACCGCCCAGATGTTCCTGATGTTCACGCTGCATCGCCTCGACGTGTGGCCGACCGGCGACCTCGGCGTCCGCATCGGGTTCGCCAGGGCGTGGGGCCTGCCCACCCAGCCCGGACCGGCCGAGCTCGAGCCCCTGGGCGACCCGTTCCGGCCCTACCGCAGCGTCGTGGCCTGGTACTGCTGGCGGGCCGCCGACACGGTGACCCCCGACTGACCGGCGATCAGCCGGCGGCGTCGGCGAGGGCGACGCCGCGGGGCACGAACGTGGCCCGGTCGAAGCCCGAGCGGGGCGGGAGCCGCACGCCCGCCGCCTCGTCGAGGTGGGCCAGGCCGCCCCAGATCATCCCGACCACGAGGTCGGTGGCCGACTCGAGGGCCACCTCGGGGGAGTCGAGCCAGGCCAGGGTGGCGGCCTCGAGGAAGCCGACCACGCCGCCGGCGAGCAGGACCGCCTCGTCGGACCCGCCCCATGCCTCGGCCATCCGCCGGAACCGCTCGGCCCGCGCCCCCTGCACGGCGGGGTGGGCGGTGGCCTCGGCCGCGCCGATCAGGCGCCACGGGACGGGGTTGTCGCGGGCGAAGCGCAGGTAGGCGGCGACCACGGCCCGCAGGGCGGCCTCGCCGTCGGTCGCGTCGACACCGTCGAGGCTGCGCAGCATCGAGGTGTCGAGGCGCTCGAACGTGCGCAGGTAGAGCGCGGCGATGAGGCCCGCCTTGTCGCCGAAGTAGTTGTAGACGAGGCCCCGCGACACCGAGGCGGCCTCGGCCACCTCCTCGAAGGTGACGTCGGCCGGGTTGCGGCCGGCGAAGACCTGCTCGGCGGCGTCGAGGATCGAGGCGCGCCGCACGCTGGGGTCGAGCCGGGTGCGCGACCGCGCCGGTTCGGTGAGCTCCGCCATGGCGGCCCGGCCGGTCAGGCCTCTCCGTCGTCGGTGGCCGGGGTGTCGGCGACCGCGGCGGGGCCGTCGGCCGACTCCGCGGGCAGGTCGGCCAGCGGGAAGTGGCAGGCCACGTGGTGCCCGGGGGAGACCTCCCGCATGGTGGGCTCGACCTGGGAGCACAGCTCCTGGGCCATCGGGCAGCGGGTGCGGAACCGGCAGCCGCTCGGCGGGGCGACGGGGGAGGGCGGGTCGCCGGCGAGGCGGGTGCCTCCGTCGGGCCGCACGGCCGGGTCGGGCACCGGGATGGCCGCCAGCAGGGCCGCTGTGTAGGGGTGGGTGGGCCGGTCGTAGAGCTGCTCGGGGGTGCCGACCTCGCAGAGCTTGCCGAGGTACATGACCGCCACGCGGTCGCTCACGTTCTTCACGACGGCGAGGTCGTGGGCGATGAACAGCATCGTGAGCCCGTGCTGGGCCTTGAGGTCCTGGAGGAGGTTGAGGATCTGGGCCTGCACCGACACGTCGAGCGCGGAGACGGGCTCGTCGCAGATGAGCAGCTTGGGCTCGAGCATGAGCGCGCGGGCGATGCAGATGCGCTGGCACTGGCCGCCCGAGAACTGGTGCGGCCGACGGTCGCGGGCCGCGTCGGCGTCGATGCCGACCGACTCGAGGGCGTCGTCGACGAGCTTGCGCTGCTCGGCGGCGGTGCCCCGGTTCCAGATCTTCAGGGGCTCGGCCACGATGTCGCCCACGGTGCGCCGCGGGTTCAGCGACGAGTTCGGGTCCTGGAAGATCATCTGCATCTCGGGCCGGACCTTGCGCAGCTCGGCGCCCGAGAGCTCGGAGAGCACGCGGCCGTCGAAGGTGACGCGACCCGAGGTCGGGGAGGGCATCTGCATGAGCGCCCGGCCGGTGGTCGACTTGCCCGACCCCGACTCGCCCACGAGGCCGAGGGTCTCGCCGGGGAGCACGTCGAGGCTGATGTCGGAGACGGCGTTGACCTTCAGGCCGGTGGAGCCGATCGGGAACTCGACGACGAGGTTCTCGGCGCGGAGCAGCGCGTCGGCGTCGGGCCGCAGGTGGGCGGTGCCGCTGCCGGCCATCAGGCGCCCTCTCCGTCGGTGCCGGGCGTGGCGGCCGCAGGGGCCGAGCCGGGGGAGGTGGGGTAGGCCACGGTGGTGCCGTCGGCCAGGTTGCGGGCCAGGGCGTCGGCGCCCTCGGCCGAACCGACCGGGAACCAGCAGCGGTAGAGGTGGCGGGGGTCGTCGGCGGCCACGAGCGGCGGCGTCTCCTCGGTGCACTTCGGCTGGGCGTAGCGGCAGCGCGGCGCGAAGTTGCAGCCCTTCGGGGGCGAGATCAGCTTCGGCGGCCGGCCGGGGATGGCTTCGAGGCGGGCGTGGCTGGGGTGCTCGATGCGCGGGATCGAGCGCAGCAGCGCCTCGGTGTAGGGCATCTTCACGTCGGCGAAGAGCACGTCGGTGGGGGCCTGCTCGACCACGCGGCCGCCGTACATCACCATGATCTCGTCGGTGCGGCCGGCCACCACGCCGAGGTCGTGGCTCACCAGGATCATCGCCATGTGGCGCTCCCGCTGCTGCTCGGCGAGCAGGTCGAGGATCTGGGCCTGCACGGTGACGTCGAGCGCGGTCGTGGGCTCGTCGGCGAACAGCACCTTGGGCCCGCAGGCCAGGGCGATGGCGATGGTGACGCGCTGGCGCATGCCACCCGAGAGCTGGTGCGGGTACTCCTTGAGCCGCTGCTCGGCGGCGGGGATGCCGACCGACTTGAGCAGGGCGACGGCGGTGGCGGAGGCCTCGCCCTTGTCGACCCCGAGGTGGAAGCGGAGCGACTCGGTGATCTGGTTGCCGATCTTCATGACCGGGTTGAGCGAGGTCATCGGGTCCTGGAAGACCATCGCCATCTCGGCGCCCCACACCTGGCTCATGCGCTTCTGGTCGAAGCCGATGATGTCGGTGCCCTCGTAGAGCACGTGGCCCTCGCGCTCGACGTTGCGGCTGGGCAGCAGCCCCATCACCGAGCGGGAGAGGACGGTCTTGCCCGAGCCGGACTCGCCCACGACGCCGAGCGTGCGGCCGCGGTCGAGGGTGAACGAGACGCCGTCGACGGCGTGCACGGTGCCGGCGTCGGTGCGGAAGCGGGTCTTGAGGTCGACGACCTCGAGGAGGGTCGAGCGCGTCTCGGGGTGGGCGCCGGGCTCGGCGGTGACCATTCGGCGGCTCACAGCGCGCCCTCCCGGATGTCGAAGAACTCGCGGAGGCGGTCACCGGCGAGGTTCAGCGCCAGCACGGTGAGGAAGAGGATGAAGCAGGGCGCCAGGCTGATCCACGGGGCGTCGGCCAGGAAGTTGCGGCCGTCGCTGATCATCCCGCCCCAGGTGGCGGTGGGCGGCGGCACCGAAAGGCCGATGAAGGCGAGGCCGCCCTCGGCGACGATGGCGACCGCCACGGCGATGACCGAGAACGACAGCACCGGGAACACCACGTTGGGCAGGACCTCGCGCAACATGATGCGGGCGTTGCTGGCGCCGAGCGAGCGGGCGGCGGTGACGAACTCGCGTTGGGAGTAGATCATCGTGTTGGCCCGCACGAGCCGGGCCACCGGGGCGATCGACACGACGCCGATGGCGAGGACGATGGTGGAGACGTCGCGGTTGTCGCGGAAGCCGACGATGGCGAGGGCGAGCAGCAGGGCGGGGAACGACAGGAGCACGTCGCAGAAGCCCATGAGGATCGTCTCGACCTTGCCCCGGTAGTGGCCGGCGAGCAGGCCGATGGCTCCGCCGATCAGCACGCCCAGCAGGATCGAGCCGATGCCGACCACGAGCGAGATGCGCCCACCCCAGATGGTGCGGCTGAAGACGTCGCGGCCGAGGGCGTCGGTGCCGAACCAGTGGGCGCTGCTCGGTGCCAGGCGGGGCCGGGCGACGGTCTTGTTGGGGTCGTCGATCGGCAGGATCGGGGCGAGCAGCGCGGCGAGCGCCACCAGCGCGAACCAGCCCGAGGCGATCCAGAACGCCAGGCCGAGGCGGCGCTTGGCCCTGGGTGACGCGACCTGGTCGGGGTCGAGCTCGTGCAGTTCGGCGAGGCCGAGGGCGTCGCCGTCGGCGATGTCGGAGATCTCGGTGGCGAAGTCGCCGCTCTCGGCGAACACGGAGCCGGAACCGGGCACGGCGCCGTGCACCGGGTCATGCGAGGGCGCGGGCATGGCGGATCCTGGGGTCGAGCGCCGCGTAGAGCATGTCCACGGCGAAGTTGATGAGGACGTAGCCGACGGCGATCACGAGGACGGCCCCCTGCACGGGGATGAAGTCCTGGCCGAGGATCGAGTCGACGGTGTACTTCCCGAGGCCGTTGATGCCGAAGATGATCTCGATGATCAGGGCCCCGCCGATGAGGCGGCCGAAGTTGAGGCCGATCACGGTGATGAGCGAGAAGCTCGAGGGCTTGAACGCGTGGCGCAGCAGGATGCGGCGCGGCGGCATGCCCTTGGCCTTCGCCATCGTGATGTAGTCCTCCTGGAGGGTGGCGATGAGGTCGGTGCGCAGCAGGCGCATGTAGACCGCCATCTCGGCCGCGGCGAGCGACAGCGCCGGCAGGAAGAGCGACCCCAGGCTCTCGAGGGGGTTGTCGGTGAAGTCGGTGTAGCCGGTGGCCTGGAACCACCCGAGCTTCACCGGGAAGATGTAGATGAGCAGCAGCGCGAGCATGAAGCTCGGCACTGCCAGCAACCCGAACAGCACCGTGGTCGAGACCCGGTCGAGGATGCCACCCGCCCGCTGGGCGGCGAGCAGGCCGAGCGGGATGGCGATGATCAGGGCCATGAACTGCGAGTAGAGGAGCAGCTCGATGGTGACGGGCACCCGCTGGGTGAGCGCCTCCCACACGGGCTGCTGGTTGCGGGCCGAGGCGCCGAGGTCGCCGGTGACGGCGTCGCCGAGCCAGCGCACGTAGCGGACGGGGATCGGGTCGTCGAGGCGCAGCTCGGTCCGCTTCTGGTCGACGCACTCCTGGCCGCCCGCACCCGCGCACAGCTTCGTGGCGGGATCGCCCGGGAGCAGGCTGATCAGGAGGAACGACAAGAAGGTGACGCAGAGCAGCACGACCACGAGCTGGATCAGCTTCCTGCGGACGAAACGCATGGCGGCCCCGGTTCGGCGTTCGGTGACGAGCCGAGGGACGGCACTGTGACCCCCGGCACACGATCCCGGGAAACTACGGACCAGTTGGCGCCGTGTCAATAACCCTCGGGAGGGCCTCGCCGCAGGGTCAGCCGGGGTTGACGGCGGTCGCGTCGGGTGGCGCTGCGGGCGCCGGCGCCGAGACCGGAGGTGCCACGAGGCCGCTCAGGTCGGGCGGCGGCGCGGTGGTCGTCGTGGTCGGTGGCGGCGGGATCAGCTCCGCCTCCCGGGCCTGGTAGGCGTTGGCCGTGCGCACGACCAGCGAGGCGTAGGCGCCGGAGTTGTTGTACCCGAGCGCAGCCCGGTAGAGCCCGGCGTCGGTGTCGAGCCCGCTGCCGCCGGCGCGGCAGAGCAGCCCGGCCGCGGCGAGCGCGGCGTCGTAGATGTTCGAGGGGTCGGCCCGGCCGTCGCCGTTGCCGTCGCGGCCGAGCGACGCCCAGGCCCCCGGGATGAACTGCATCGGGCCCACGGCCCGGTCGACCGTGGGGTCGCCGTCCCAGCGCCCGCCGTCGGTGTCGCCGACCACGGCCGTGCCGTTGGTGCCGTCGAGGGGGATGCCGACGATCGGCTGCGACGTGTCGCCCGATGCGGTGAGGCGGCTGCCGCCGTAGGTGCCGTGGCCGCTCTCGACCTTGCCGATCGCGGCGAGGCCGCTCCAGCGCAGACCGCACTCGGGGCGCTCGAACGCCATGCGGACCGAGGCCTTGACGTAGGCGTCGAGGGCGACGAGTGGCAGGTCGCTGCCGGCGACGTCGGCGGTCAGGCGCCAGTCGGCCATGGTCCGCCGGGCGCCGTCGGCCGCCCGCTGGCGCACCTCGACCTCCTTGGCCGCGTCGTCACGGGTCGAGGTGGTCTGATCGAGGTCGGAGCCGACGGTCGTGAGCGATTCGGTGTCGTCGCGGACGGTGCGGTCGGTGTCGTCGATCGTGCGCCGGGCCTGGCGCACCTGCTCGCTGCGAAGCTCGGCGACGTCGTTCACCATGGCGTCGACGCGTGCTGCGGTGGCCGCTGCCTCCACCCCCTCGGTGCCCGAGCCGCGGCCCTGCACGTAGCTCTCCACGGCGAGCGTTCGCAGCGACGTGCGGTGGCGGTCGAGGGCGTCGCGGGCCTGTGCCCCGCGTGCGGTGGCGTCGTCGATCTCCGCCTGGAGGCGGTCGTGCTCGGTGGAGAGGGATGCCAGCCGCTGGTCGAGGTCGGCCAGTCGGCCCTTGGCCTCGGCGAGCTGGTCGGTGGCGGCCCGGTAGGCGGCGCGGGCCTTGGCGTAGCCGTCGCTCTGCACCTGCACGCCGGCCAGCGAGGGCGCCAGGCGCGGGTCGTCGATGACCTCGGTCTCCTGGGCGCCCGCCGGACGCGAGGACGTGGCCCCCCAGCCCATCGCCGCCGCCAGGCCTGCGAGCGCGACGACGGCGGCGCCCAGACGGGCGCGACGGCGCGCGGGTGCGGATGGCGGTGCCACACCGACATTGTCGGCCATTTCGCCGTGAACCTTTCGCCCGGGCCCGTCGGAGGCCACGATGGGCCGGTGGCACCACGACCCGTGACCGACCGACCGGGCCTGCCGTCCCGTGCCCTCGACGAGCTGGTCGCCGCCGTCGGCGAGGCCCACGTGGTCACCGACCCCGAGGTGATGGCGCCCCACGTGGTCGACTGGACGGGCCGCTTCCGTGGCGCCGGGCCGGCGGTCGTCCGCCCCGGCAGCGTCGAGGAGGTCGCCGCGGTGCTGGCGACCTGCGACCGCCACCGCGTGGCCGTCGTGCCCCAGGGGGGCAACACCGGGCTGGTGGGTGGCGGCGTGCCCCTCCACGGCGAGGTGGTGCTGTCGCTGCGCCGCCTCGACCACCTCGGGCCGGTCGACGAGGTCGCCGCCCAGGTCACGGTGGGCGCAGGCGTGACCATCGAGGCCCTCGACCACCACGTCGCGCCGCATGGCCTCGCCTACGGCGTCGACCTGGCGGCGCGGGGGAGCGCCACGGTCGGCGGCACGATCGCCACCAACGCCGGTGGGGTGCACGTGCTGCGATGGGGTGCCACCCGCCGCCAGGTCGTGGGCATCGAGGCGGTCACGGCCGACGGGCGGGTGCTGCGCCACCTCGACGGCCTCGTGAAGGACAACACCGGCTACGACATCGGCGGCCTGCTGTGCGGCTCGGAGGGCACCCTCGCCGTGGTCACCGCCGCCCGGCTGGCGCTGGTGCCGCGCCACCCGGCCCGGGTCGTGGCGCTGTGCGCCTTCGACGGCGTGGGCTCGGCGGTGGCGGCCACGGCGCGGGTGCGGCGCAGGGTCGAGCAGCTCGACGCGGCCGAGCTGGTCCTCGCCGCCGGCATGGCGCTCGTGTGCGAGGTCGGCGGCCTGAGCGCGCCCTTCGCCGAGCACCACCCGGCCTACGTCCTGTTCGAGGCATCCGGTCCCGAGGACCCCACCGATGCCCTGGCCGCCGCGATCGAGGAGCTCGACGGCCTCCGCGACGTGGCGGTGGCGAGCGACGACGCGCGCCGGACGGCGCTCTGGGCCTACCGCGAGGAGCACACCACCGCGATCAACTCCCTCGGGCCGCCGCACAAGCTCGACGTCACCCTCCCGCTCGGTGGCGTCGCCGCCTTCGTCGAGGAGGTGCCGGCGGTCGTCGCCGCGGCAGCGCCGGGATCGAGCTGCTGGCTGTTCGGCCACGTCGGCGACGGGAACGTGCACGTGAACGTCACCGGCGTCGACCCCGACGACGAGGCGGTCGACGATGCCGTGCTGCGCACGGTCGTCGCCCGGGGTGGGTCGATCAGCGCCGAGCACGGCATCGGCACGGCCAAGCGGCGGTGGCTCGGCCTGCAGCGCAGCGAGGCCGAGCTCGAGGTGTTCCGGGCGATCAAGCGGGCCCTGGACCCGAACGGGATCCTCAACCCACACGTGCTCCTCTGACGGGCGCCGCCGAGGTGGTGGCTCAGCCGCCGAACCACTGGGCCCGGCGAACGAGCACGTCGCGCAGCACGGCCGGCCGGTCGGTCATGATCCCGTCGACGCCCAGGTCGAGGAGGCGGTCCATCTCGACCGGGTCGTCGATGGTCCACACGTGCACCGGCAGGTCGAGCTGGTGGGCGGTGCGCAGGAAGCGTTCGTCGACGAGCGTGACGCCCTTGGCGCCCACCGGCACCTGCACGCAGCAGGCCTCGGGCCGCCGCCGGCCGATGCCGTAGCTCGCCGCGCGCAGCCGCGCCACGCCCGCCGGGCCGAGCGAGGTGCACAGCCCGGGACCGAGCATCGAGCGCAGCCGGTCGAGGCGGCGATCGGAGAACGAGCCGATGCAGACGCGGTCGACCGCCCCGGTGCGGGTGAGGACCGTGGCCAGGGGCTCGACCACCTCGTCGTGCTTGGGGTCGATGTTGACCCGCAGCTCGGGCCAGGTGCCGAGGAGCTCCTCGAGCGTCGGGATCGGCTCGCGGCCGTCGACCAGGGCGGCCGCGACCTCGCGGTACGGGAGGTCGGCGATCGCACCCACCCGGTCGGTCACCCGGTCGAGGTGGTCGTCGTGGAAGGCGAGGACGACGCCGTCGGAGGTGACGTGCACGTCGGTCTCGACGTAGCGGTAGCCGAGGGCGACGGCTCCCGCGAAGGCCGGCATGGTGTTCTCGGGCCAGTCGCCGGCACCGCCGCGGTGCGCGAGCGGGATCGGTCCGGGGTGGTCGAGGAACGCGAAGCGGGGCGGGTCGTCCACGGCGCGACGCTACCGCCGGCGCCGCCGGGTCGACCGGTGAGCCGGCCGGTCGGGCGGTGGCGCCCGGTACCCTCGCCGCGGTGGACCCGTCCCTCGCCTTCGCCGAGCTGCTGTCGCGGCCCGACGACGAGATCGAGGTCGAGCGGGCCGCCCTGCTGATCGCGGCCCACGCCCACGAGGGGCTCGACGTCGAGGCCGAGCTGTCGGCCATCGACGTCATCGCCGAGGGTTGCGGCGGCGACGACCTGGGCTCCGTGCTCACCCACGTCTTCGGTGAGCTCGCCTTCCGGGGCAACGCCGACGCCTACTACGACCCTGCGAACTCCTACCTCGACCACGTCGTGGCGACCCGGCGGGGCATCCCCATCACCTTGTCGATCCTCACGATCGCGGTGGGCCGGCGGCGCGGGCTCGACCTGGTCGGGGTCGGCATGCCGGGCCACTTCCTCGTCGGCTCCGCCCGAGACACGTCGGTCTTCGTCGACCCGTTCGGTGGCGGCAAGGTCATCGACGTCGACGGCGCCGCAGCTCTCTTCCACGCGCTCCACGGGGCCGAGGCGCACTTCTCGCTCGGCATGCTGGAGCCGGTCGGTGCCCGGGCGATCGTCACCCGGATGCTCAACAACCTCGTGTCGATCTTCGCGGCGCGGCGTGACCAGCGCAGCCGCCTGTGGGCCGTGCAGCTGCGGGCGATGGTGCCCGGCGCGTCGATCGAGGACCGGGCCGAGGTGGCCGCCGCGCTGGCCGCCGTCGGGGAGTTCTCCGAGGCCGGTCGGTGGCTCGACGCCCTGTCGTTCGAGGCCCCCGCTCCCGTGGCTGCCGGCTACCGCAACGCGGCCGAGCGGCTCCGCTCCCGTCTGAACTGAGCCGGCTCACGGCCGTCGACGGGGGCTCGGCGCCTGGCTCCCGTCCGCCGAGCGTTCATCGAGGTGACCAGAACCCTTCACCGGGCCCGCGCGGTGGGCCGGTAGCGTTGGGGCCCATGGCCCGCCGGACGAAGATCATCGCCACCATCGGCCCTGCCTCCGAGGACGAGCGCACGCTGAAGGGGCTCATCCAGGCGGGCATGGACATCGCCAGGATCAACCTGTCGCACGAGTCGCTCGAGCTCGCCCTCGAGCGCTACCACCGCATCCGCACGGTCGCGGCCGACCTCGGGCGCCCGGTGGGCATCCTGGCCGACCTCCCCGGGCCCAAGGTGCGGGTGGGCCACATGCCCGTCGAGGGCATCACCCTGGTGGAGGGCGAGGAGTACTTCCTCACCCCGGGCAACGGCTCCAGCACCGGCGAGGTCATCGAGGTCGACTACGACGAGCTGCTCACCGACGTGCACGAGGGCGACCTCCTCACGTTCGGCGACGGCGCCGTCCAGGTGCAGTCGCTGGGCCGCAAGGGCGACCGCATCGGTGTGCGCGTGATCCACGGCGGCCACCTCACCGGCCGCCCGGGCATCCACATCCCGTCCGAGCGCCTCCGGCTCACCACCCCGACCCCCGACGACCTCCGGCTGGCCGACGCCTTCGTCGAGGTCGGGGTCGACATGCTGGCGCTCTCGTTCGTCCGCTCGGCCCACGACGTGCGCCGCATCGGCGTCGAGCCCAACCCCCGTGGACCGCTCGTCGTCGCCAAGATCGAGACCCGTGCCGCGGTCGAGAACCTCGACGCCATCGTCGAGGCCTCCGGTGCGGTGATGGTGGCCCGTGGCGACCTCGGCGCCGAGTTCCCCATCGAGGAGCTCCCGCACCTCCAGAAGGAGATCATCCGGCGTTGCATCGCCGTGGGCCGGCCGGTCATCACGGCCACCCAGATGCTCGAGTCGATGATCCACGCACCGAGCCCCACCCGGGCCGAGGCCTCCGACGTCGCCAACGCCGTGTTCGACGGCAGCTCCACCGTGATGCTCTCCGGTGAGACCGCCATCGGCGCCGATCCCGTCCACGTGGTCGACGTCATGGCCCGGATCGCCGAGCGCGCCGACGACGAGTTCGACTACGGCGGCTGGCCCACGTGGCTCTCCACCCTGCACCTGCTGCCCACCGACGACGTCGAGACGAACATCACCAACGCCATGACGTCGGCGGCCCAGCGCGCCGCCCACGAGATCGGTGCGGCGGCGATCATCTGCCTCTCCCGCTCGGGCTACACGGTGCGCTCGATCGCCCGCTTCCGGCCCCGGGCCAAGATCCTCGGCTTCTCGCCCAACCCGCGGACCGTGAACCAGCTCACGATGAGCTGGGGCACCATGCCCTACCTGCTCGAGGCCGACGGGCTCTCCGAGGAGGAGCAGGCCCAGGCCGCCCTCACCCAGGCCGTCACGGCCGGCGAGGTCCACCCGGGTGAGCTGGTGGTCGTGCTGGCCGGATCGGGCATCTACCGCGGCCGCGTCACCGACACGCTGCGCATCATCCAGATCCCCTGACGTGCAGCGCGAGGTCGTCGACGGTCTCCACCTGGGCCACGGCGGCGACCCCGACGGCGTCCCGGTGGTGCTGGTGCACGGCGCGATGGACCGCGGCGCCGCGTTCCTGCGCGCCACCCGCCTCCTGAGCGACCTCGACTGGTGGGTCTACGACCGGCGGGGGTACGGGCGCTCCCGCACCGAGCAGCCCGTCGAGCTGGAGGGGCACGTCGCCGACCTGCTCGAGGTCGTGGGCCTGGTGGTGGCCCGTCGGGGCCGGCCCGTCGTGGTGGTGGGCCACAGCCTCGGCGGCACCATCGCGCTGGCTGCCGCACAGCGGCGACCCGACGAGGTCGCCTCGGTGGCCGCCTACGAGTCGCCGCTCACCTGGGAGCCGTGGTGGCCCCGCCACGGTCCTGGCGGTGGCGGAGCGCTGGAGGACGACGAGCCCGAGGTCGCCGCCGACCGGTTCATGCGCCGGGTCGCGGGGGAGCAGGTGTGGGAGTCGCTGCCCGAGGCCACCCGCAACCGGCGCCTGGAGGAGGGCGCGACGCTGGTCGCCGAGCTGTCGTCGGCCCGGCGGGCCGCGCCCTACGACCCGGCGGCGATCACCGTCCCGTGCGTCATCGCCCGCGGGGCGGGCACCGACGAGCACCGCACGCGCGCCGCCGCCGAGCTGGCCGCCACCGTCCCCGGGGCGGAGCTGGTCGTCGTCCCCGACGCGGGCCACGGCGTCCACACCGGTGATCCGCAGGCCTTCGCCGACCTCGTGCGGCGGGCGGTGGCCCGAGCCGGTCGCGGTGGCGCCACCAGCCCGTAGGGTGGGCCCGTGAGCGATCCCCGACCCGTGAACCTGAGCGCCTCGGGCCCGCCCGAGACCGTCCTGCCCGCCGACCCGCCCGCTGCGCTGCACGTGCTGGCCCAGGCGGTGGCCCTCCCCGAGCCCGAGCGGCGCGAGGCCGTGGCCGCGGTCGTCGCCGCCAACCCCCGCTGGAGCGCGGCCTGGGCCGC
>CAMFLJ010000016.1 GCA_945957335.1 uncultured Actinomycetes bacterium
GCCGTGCTCGGCGCCATGGGCGCCGCCGACGACCACCCCAACCCGTCGCTCGCCGCCATCGTCGCCGAGTACGACCCGCCCGCCGACTGGGCCCTCGCCGACGCGGTGCCGTTCTCGTCGGCCCGCAAGTGGAGCGCGGCGGCCTTCGACGGCAAGGGCGCCTGGTACCTCGGCGCACCCGACATCCTCCTCGACCGCTCGGGCCCGGCCGCCACCGTCGAGAGCGCCCGCACCCGCATGGCCCACTACGCCGAGCGCGGCCGCCGGGTGCTGCTGCTGGCGTCGTCGCCCGGCGGCACCCTGCACGGCGAGGAGCTGCCCGACGACCTGCGGCCGGTGGCCCTGGTGGTGCTCGACGAGCAGGTCCGCGAGGCCGCGCCCGACACCATCGCCTACTTCGGGCGCCAGGGCGTGGCCGTGAAGGTGATCTCCGGCGACAGCCCCGTCACCGTCGGCGCCGTCGCCCGACGGGTGGGAGTGCCCGGTGCCGACCACCCCATCGACGCCCGCACGCTGCCCGAGGACGAGGCCGAGCTGGCCGAGATCCTCGAGGAGAACTCGGTGTTCGGGCGGGTCACGCCCCACCAGAAGCGGGCGATGGTGCACGCCCTGCAGTCGAAGGGCCACACCGTGGCCATGACCGGCGACGGTGTGAACGACACGCTGGCCCTCAAGGACGCCGACATCGGCGTGGCCATGGGCTCGGGCTCGGCCGCCGCTCGTGCGGTGGCCCGCTTCGTGCTGCTGGCCAACGACTTCTCGGTGTTCCCGTCGGTCGTGGCCGAGGGCCGGCGGGTTATCGCCAACGTCGAGCGCGTCGCCAACCTGTTCCTCACCAAGACCTTCTACGCCATGCTCCTGGCCCTGGCCACGGGCGTCGGCCGACTGCCGTTCCCGTTCATCCCCCGCCACTTCACGATCATCTCGTCGCTGACCATCGGCATCCCCGGCTTCTTCCTGGCCCTGGCCCCGAACAACCGGCGGGCCCGGTCCGGCTTCCTGCGCCGGGTGCTGCGCTTCGCCATCCCGGCCGGCGTGGTGGCCGCGGTGACCACGTTCGTGAGCTTCCAGATGGCCCGCTCGCAGAGCGACGTCACCGCCGTCCAGGCCCGAACCGTGGCGGTGATCACGCTGTTCCTCGTGGCGCTGTGGGTGCTGGTGATCCTGTCGAGGCCGCTCAACCTGTGGCGGATCGGGCTGATCCTCGCCATGGCCGCGATGTTCGTCGGGGCGCTCACCATCCCGTGGTTCGCCGACTACTTCGACCTCGACCTGCCCTCGGCGGTGGTCGTCGAGGCAGCCGTGGGCATCGCCGCCGTGGGCGCGGCGGTACTCGAGCTGGGCTGGCGCCTCGCGGGCTGGAGCAAGGTGCTCGCCCCCGAGGCCGACGACGACGTGCCGGCCGCGGCCTGAGGCCGCAACGGGCGAGGGCCGCTACTCGGCGATGCGGCGGTGGCGCTCGTTGAGGCGGGCGGCGTAGACCGCGGCCTCGGTGCGGCGCTGCATGCCCATCTTGGCCAGCAGGTTCGACACGTAGTTCTTGACCGTCTTCTCGGCCAGGTACATCCGGTCGGCGATCTCACGGTTGGTGAGACCCTCGGCCAGCAGGTCGAGGATGCGGCGCTCCTGGTCGGTGAGGCCCTCGAGCTTCTTGTCCTCGGCCGAGCCGGTGCGCAGGCGCTCGAGCACCCGGGCGGTGACGTTGGGGTCGAGCAGCGACTGGCCCGAGGCCACCTTGCGGATGGCGTCGACCAGCTCGGTGCCGCGGATCTGCTTGAGGACGTAGCCCGAGGCGCCCGCCATGATGGCGTCGAAGAGGGCCTCGTCGTCGGCGTAGGAGGTGAGCATCAGGCACTGCACCTGCGGCATCCGCGAGCGGATCTCGCGGCAGACCTGCACGCCGTCGCCGTCGGGCAGGCGGACGTCGAGCACGGCGACGTCGGGGCTGGTGGCCGGCACCCGGCGGAGGGCTTCCTCGGCCGTGCCCGCCTCGGCCACGACCTCCATGTCGCCGGCCGCTTCGAGCAGCTCGCGCAGGCCGCGGCGCACGATCTCGTGGTCGTCGAGGAGGAACACCTTGATGGTCACGGGCGCCATTGTTACCGCTCCGGAAGGTTCGAACGAGTTACCCAACGCGTTGCCGCAAGTACGCTCCGGGTCCATGGTCGAGCCCGGGGTCCAGCCCAAGGACCTCCAACACCTCCTCGAGGCCATCGTCACGGTGGGGTCGGAGCTGAGCCTCCCGGTGGTGCTGCGCCGGATCGTCGAGACCGCGACGGGCCTGGTCGACGCCCGTTACGGGGCCCTCGGCATCCTCGACGAGTCGGGCACGAGCCTGGCCGAGTTCCTCACCGCGGGCATGGACGACGACGCCGTGCGCCGCATCGGCGCGCCGCCCTCGGGCCACGGCATCCTCGGCCTGCTCATCGTCGATCCGCGGCCGATCCGACTGCCCGACCTCTCCGCCCACCCCGACAGCTTCGGGTTCCCGCCGGGGCACCCGCCGATGACGAGCTTCCTCGGCGTGCCCATCCGCGTGCGGGGCCAGGTCTTCGGCAACCTCTACCTCACCGAGAAGGCCGACGGCGCCCAGTTCAGCGACACCGACGAGGAGCTCGCCATCGGCCTGGCCGCCGCCGCCGGCGTGGCGGTCGAGAACGCCCGGCTCCACGCACGCGTGGGCGAGCTGCGGGTGGTCGAGGACCGCGAGCGCATCGCCCGCGACCTCCACGACACGGTCATCCAGCGGCTGTTCGCCACCGGCCTCGCCCTGCAGGGCGCAGCGGCCCGGGCGGGCGACCCGGAGATGGTCGACCGCCTCCAGCACGCGGTCGAGGACCTCGACGACACCGTGCGCCACATCCGCACCACGATCTTCGAGCTCCAGCGCCAGCGCATCCCGGGCCGCAGCATCCGCCAGGAGGTGCTCGACCTGGTGAGCGAGGCCGCCGAGCCGGCCGACATCCAGCACGTCGTGCGCTTCGACGGCGCCATCGACCTGGCCGTGCCCGACGAGATCGCCGACCAGCTCGTGGCCGTGGTGCGCGAGGCCGTCACCAACGTCGTGAAGCACGCCGGCGCGAAGTCCGTCGAGGTCGATCTCGTGCTCTCCGAGGACCACCTCGAGCTCCGGGTGGCCGACGACGGTGCCGGGCTGCCCGACGAGCTGCGGGCCGACGGCAACGGCCT
Organism: uncultured Actinomycetes bacterium; assembly: GCA_945957335.1. Taxonomy (GTDB): domain Bacteria; phylum Actinomycetota; class Acidimicrobiia; order Acidimicrobiales; family Acidimicrobilacustridaceae; genus CAMFLJ01. Next base: position 3,190 of record CAMFLJ010000016.1, read on the forward strand.
GCGCAACCTGCGGGCCCGCGCCGAGCGGCTCGACGGCGAGATGCTCGTCGAGGCCGGGGCCCGAGGCGGCACCGTCCTCCTCTGGCGCGTCCCCCTCCCCTGAGCTGTGGCTCCCCGACCGACCGTCAGGCGGTCGAGCGGGTGAACGTGAGGTGGGTGACGCCGTTGGGTGACGCCGCCAGCTCGATGTCGTAGTCGGACTCGATGCCCTCCAGGCCGTCCCACAGGCGGACACCCCGTCCGAGCAGGACGGGGACGACGACGAGGTGCATGAGGTCGACGAGGCCGGCCGCCAGGAAATCGCGCAGGACCGTCACGCCGCCCCCGATGCGCACGTCCAGGCCTCCGGCCGCCTCACGGGCGACCTCCAGCGCCTCGGCGGGCGAGGCCTGGAGGAAGTGGAAGGTCGTGCCGCCGTCCATCTCCATCGGCGGCCGCGAGCGGTGCGTGAGCACGAACGTCGGCGTGTGGAACGGCGGATCCTCACCCCACCATCCCCTCCAGTCCGCATCGTCCTGCCACCCGGGAGGTCCGAACTTGTTCGCACCCATGATCTCCGCCCCGATCCCGACCGGGAACTGCCGGGCGAAGGCGTCGTCCACGCCCCCGGTGCCGCCGGGCTCGCCCCGGAGCCCCTGGAAATAGCGCGTCGCGAACATCCACTGGTGCAGCTGGTGGCCGGCGTGACCGAACGGCGACTCGAAGCTCTGGGGCTCGCCGGTACCGAAGCCGTCGAGGGAGATGGAGAAGTTCTGGACCTTCACCAGTGACACAGCGGGCTCCTTGCTCGGGTGCGTGATCGTGCCTGCACGGGTAGACGGCGCACGGGTCCTCGAATCATCGGTCGAGCACCCGACGCCGTGAGACCGCGCTCAGGTGAGCGCGGCGAGCTGGGCCTCGAGCTCGGCGATGCGCCGGTCACGGGGGTCGACGAGCTCGCGCACCTGCTCGACGGTGAAGCGCGGAGTGATGTGCTTGGGGCAGTTCCAGGCGGTGGCGACGACGTCGACCTCGACGATGCCGTCGATGTGGTCGATCGGGCCGCCGGCTCCCCCGCCGACGAACGGCGCCAGCTGCTCGGCGGTGGGCTCGACGATGTAGCGGGCGTGGCCCAGCACCTTGAGCCGCCGTCGGGTCGGGTAGTCGACGGCGATGATCGCCACCCGGTCGTCGGTCTCGAGGTGGCCGGCGGTGAGGTACTGGCGGTTGCCGGGCTGCTCGGCCCACGCGATGCGCGACGGTCCGAGCACGGCCACGAAGCCGGGCGCGCCCCCACGGTGCTGCACGTAGGGCCAGCCGTCCTCCGCGACCGACGCGAGGTAGAAGCTGTCGCGCTGGCGGAGGAACTCGACCTCGTCCGGGTCGAGGCCGCCCGGGCGGGGGTGCGGACCCGCCGGCCGGCGATCGCCGAGGGCCCGGCCGTGGCGGCGCTGGTGCTCGACGACCGAGGGCGTGAGCGCGAGGTCGAGGAAGTCGTGCATGACGGGCTCGTGCCGGGTGCCGGCAGCAGGGGTGTCGTGTGGCATCGAGGGTCCTCGCTTCTCTCGTGTCGGCTCGGAGCCGAGGTCAGGCCGGGACGCCGAGGGCGTCGGGGAGACGGCGGATGGCCCGGGTGAACGAGGTGGTGTCACCGGTGACCCGGGCCACGACCAGCGCGCCCTCGATGGAGGCGAGCGCGTCCTGGGCGCGGGCGCGGGCCTCGGGCCGGCGGGCGCCGCTCTGGCGGGCGACGTCGGCGAAGGCGTCGATCCAGGCGTCGGCCGACTCCCGCAGGAGGGCGGACGCGTCGGGGCCGGGGTCGCCGAGGCTGAACGACTCGAGGAGGCAGCTCTTGGCGCCCCCCTCGTAGAACCGCTCGAGGAGGCGGCCCACCGCCTCGACCCGGTCGCGCAGGGAGCCCGGGCCGGAGAGCGGCGCCAGCACCGTTCCGGTCAGGCCCGCACCAACGTGGCTCACGACCTCGGCCGCCATCTGCTGCTTCCCGCCGGGGAAGCGGTGGTAGAGGCTCGAGCGCCGCAAGCCGGTCGCCGCGGCGATGTCCCCGAGGCTCGCGGCCTCGAAGCCGCGCTCGCGGAACAGCTCGGTGAGCCCTTCCATCAGCTGTTCGTAGGAGACGAGCCGGGGTGCCATGGACGGAGCGTACCGAACGATCGGTACAAACACACCTCCGGGATCTCCGGGTCGAGCGGGGTACCAGTGCGACGACTCGGCGAGCTGCGTGGCCTACGGGGCGAGGATCGCCGTCACGCGCCCCGCACCGAGCCCGTCATGGTCGTGCCCGGGCTCCCGCCGTCGCCGTGGGTGAACAGCGACGACACCCAGAGGCGGCCGGGCGCCTGCCTCCGGGAGCACGGCGGGACCGGGACTACCCGACCTTGCCACCCGCTGCGCGCCAGGCATCGAGATCGACCGTCCGGGTCCGGGCGACCAGGGCGACGAGCTCATCGGTGGTGAGGTCGTAGCTCAACAGCTCGAGGGTCCCGCCACCGAGCGGCACCGCCACGATCGCCGGGCCCACCGGGTCAGCGCTGGTCGCGACCAGGCCCTCGCCGGACGCCGTCTCCACGGTCCGGAACGTGAACAGGACCCGCTCCATCGCCTGCCGATAGGCGTCGAGGCCGGCCGCGAAGCCCGTGACCTTCACGCCCTGGCTGACGGTGACCCCGCCGCCCGGGTACTCGAGGCGCTGGTACTCCGACCACCAGTCGGACGGCACCGGTTCGACGCCCGCGAGGATGTTGCCCGGTGGCCAGTCGACCGCATCCTGGAGCGTCCATCCGTCGGCCTCGAGAAGGGCGTACGGCACGGACGCGTCGGACGTCGCGACATCCGAGCGGTCCGTCGTGACCGAGGTCGGGCTCGGCGCCGGGGCGTCGGCCGTCTTCGACCCGCTCGCGCAGCCGGCACCCGCCAGGGACAGCCCGACGACGAGCCCCGCAACCCAGGCCCGCCGGCCGCCCTCGCTCACGCCGGCCAGCCTGCCACGGCCGCACCGGCCGGGGGGTTGCACCCTCACCTCCGCCGGGTGTGAGAGCGTCCGCTGACGGTCACGTCACGCAGGATCGCGATGGCCCCGGGCGATGAGTCTCGAGCCGGCCACAAGTCTGCCCCTTCATGAAGAGCGAGTCGATGCAGGCCCCTGACGTCCTCGTCGGCGAGTGGCAGACCACGCTGACCGACGCGTCGTTCGATCTGCCGCCCGACTCGGACGAGCCGACCGACACGACCATCTCCTGGGTCGCCCGCGAGGCCTTCGTCCTCGTCGAGTGGAGCAGTCCCGGTGGCGGCAACACCCTCTGCCTCGGCCACAGCTCCTCGACCCAGGCCTACTGGGCCCTCTACCACGACGAGCGAGGCGTCGATCGCTTGTTCTCGATGACCTTCGGCGACGGGACGTGGTCACTGCTCCGACAGGACCCCGACTTCCACCAGCGGTTTCTGGCGACGGTCGCTCCCGACCGCATCTCCGGCCGATGGGAAGCCTCGGAGGACCAGGGCGAGACCTGGCGGAAGGACTTCGATCTCACCTTCACCCGCGGCTGACGCCGGCTCCACCACGTCTCGGCGTGAGCCGCGATCTGTGCAGGAGGTCGATCGCCGGGACCGGGACGCGCGCTTCGCCCGTTCGCGGGTGTCTCCCTCCACCGGTTCGGGGGCGCTGTCACACCCCCTGCGTAGGGTCATGGCATGGGTTCGGGAGGGGTCGACGAGCAGGCCGGGAAGGGTGCGGCGCCGATGCGCCGGGTGCCTCCCGTGCGTGCTGCCTCGGCGGCTCGGGATGCCGTCGCCGAGTTCGTCGAAGGCTTCGACCCTCAGCTCGTCTCGGCCACCGAGGCCGCCGAGCTCGTCGACATCCTGTCCACCGTCGAGCACCTCGCGTCGGCTGGCATCGCACAGGCCGCCAATCGCGTCGCCACCACCGATGTGTGGCGCCGCGACGGCGCCACGTCGGCTGCCGCCTGGCTGGCCGCCCGCACCGGCAGCACCAACGGCGAGGCCGTCGAGCTACTGAAGGTCGGACGTGCCGTCGAGGACGCCCCTGACACCCTCGAAGCCCTCCGCAAGGGCACCGTCTCGACCAGGCAGGCCGCACCCATCGCCGAGGTCGAGAAGGTCGCGCCCGACGAGGCGGCGCCGCTTCTCGAGAAGGCCACCTCCACGCCTGCCTCGGTCCCGGAGATCCGCCAGGAGGCCGCGCAGATCATCAACGCCGCCTCGGACGAGACCGACGCCGACAAGCGCTGCCGCTGGCGCAAGAGGCGGCACCTGCGCTCCGGCACCAGCTTCGACGGCATGGGGTGGGGTCGCTGGGAGCTCCCGCCTCTCGAGCACGCCGAGGTGATGGCCTTCGTCTCCGAACGTGCCGAGCGCCTGTTCCAGCAGGCCCGCACCGAAGGGCGCCACGAGCCGGCCGAGGCCTACGCCGCCGACGCACTCGTCCAGCTCGTCGACCACGCCCGGCGCGGGCCAGGCACCGACGGCACGAACGAGACAGGGTCCACTGACGGGAGCGCCGCCGAGAAGGCCGGGGCCGATGGCCGCTGGGAGGCGGCCAAGGTCATCGTCAAGGTCGACCTGGGCGCCCTGCTCCGAGGTGAGCTCCTTCCCGGCGAGCTGTGCGAGATCCCCGGCCAGGGCCCCATCTCCGTCGACGACGCGTGGCGCACGATCGAAGGCGGCGCCTTCGTGGCCGCTGTGCTCACGGAGGCCACCGCGATCGAGCGCCTCCACCACTTCGGTCGGCATCCCACCGCACTCCAGCGCTCCGGGCTGGAGTGGTACCGCGGGCTCCAGTGCTCCATCGACGGCTGCACCTCCAGCGCCCGCCTCGAGGCCGACCACGTCGCCGAGTGGGCCACCACCGGCGTCACCGACCTGCGCGACCTCACCTTCGTGTGTCCTCCACCACGACATGAAGACCTACCAGGGCTTCCGGTTCGGCGAGCTCCTGGCCAACGGCAAGCGACGCCTCGTCCCACCCGACGGCACGAGCCCGCAGCAGGAGCCAGGGGCACCCCACCACCGCAGCACGCCTCGTCGCCGAGCGGCCCGGCACGAGCCCTTGCACGCCCTCCCCGCGGCCGACCCGGACCAGCGTGACCTCTTCGACAGCACCTGACCCGCAGCCGGGCTCGGGAGAGGTACGGATCGCATCGAGCAGCGCGCAAACGCAATCATCCGCGCGTGCACGGCGGAGCTGCCGCGGCTGCGGCGGTCGACGTCACCGGGTGATCGCGCTGCGCAACGGCCACGGCGACGACGTCGGGTCAGTCGGCGCGGACCAGGTCGAGCGCGCGCTCGAGCGCGGCCGCGGGATCTCCGCCGGTGTCGATCACGTGGGCCTCGGGCCACGGGTCGGCGTCGGCCGCCATCCGCGCCGCCACCTCGGCGTCGGCGTCGGAGGCGGAGCCCCCCACCTCGGCCCGGGCCGCCATGCGGGCCTCGGCCACGTCGGCTGGGCAGGTGCACTGCAGCTCGACCATCACCGCCCCGGCGTCCTCGGCCAGCTGGCGCGCCGCCGAGCGCCGACCCTCGTCGACCCACGAGGCGTCGAGCACCACCGTGCCACCGCGCCCGAGCACGATGGCCGCCCGCTCGAGCAGGGCGGCGTAGGTCGCGTCGGTGACGTCGTCGCCGTAGGCCGCCTCCCGGTAGCCGGCCGCGGCCGACGAGCCGGCCGGGATGCCGACCAGCTCCCGGCGCGTCGGGTCGGACGACAGCACGGTGGCGTCGAGCTCGTCGGCCAGCTCGGCGGCGAGCGTGGTCTTGCCCACCCCCGGCAGCCCGCCGACCAGCACGAGGCGCACCTGGGCGGCGCGCAGGTGCCGGCGGCACTGCTCGAGCCGGGCCCGGGCCTCCTCCACGCAGTCGTCGCACTCGACGCCGTCGGTCTGGAGCGATCGCAACGCCGCCACCTTGGCCCGCACCAGCGCCCGGTAGGCGATGAACAGGTGCACCAGCCCGTGCGGCGCGGAGTCGGCGCTCATCTCCCGGTACGTGTCGGTGAGCAGCGTCGCCAGGTCAGGCCGGCCGAGCCGCTCGAGGTCCATGGCCAGGAACGCCACGTCGTTCCACACGTCGACGTGGCGGAGGTGGTCGTCGAACTCGATGCAGTCGAGGATGCGGGGCCCGTCGGCCAGGCAGAACACGTCCTCGGCGAGGATGTCGCCGTGGCCGTCGACGGCGTGGCCGCCGGCCAGCCGCTCGTCGAACACCGCCTGGCGCCCCTCGATCCAGGTCACCGCCAGGCGCCGCACGTCGTCGAGCACTGCCACGTCGAACACCGGGTCGTCGCCGATGGCGAACGGGGTGATCTCGCTGATGTTGTCGACCCACGCCACCCCGACCGCGTGGTGCGAGGCGTCGTCGTCGATCGCCGCGCCCCGCGCCGCGGCGGCGTGGAAGGCGGCGACGCGATGGGCCACGGCGCGCACCGCGTCGGCCACGTCGGGGGCGTCGTGCTCGACCAAGGTGGCCAACCGCCGCTCGGGCGGCATCCGCCGCATCTCGACCATGTGCTCGACGGCCCGTCCGTCGGTGCCGACCACGTCGAGCACGCCGAGGTACACGTCGGGGCTCAGGCGCCGGTTGAGCTGCACCTCTCGCATGCACGCCTCGGCCCGGGCCTCGACCGTGGAGAAGTCGAGGAACGCGAACCGCACCGGCTTCTTGACCTTGTAGACCCGGTCGCCGAGGAACACGAGCCTCGACACGTGGGTCTCCACCACCGTGTCGGGGTGGTGGTGCGCCTCGGCCATGGCGCGGAACCTAGCGCTCCGTGGATCAGCTGCAGCCGGCAGGGACCGCGCTGCGCACGCGCCCGGCGGTGCGGCGACCGCTCACCAGGTCGGTGGTGATCATCACCCACTGGTCGCTCTGGTCCGCCACCCACGAGTCGAGGTTGAGGTCGACGTCGTCGACCGAGCTCAGCACTGCGGCCGAGCCGCGCACGAGGACGCTCCACGCCGCGCCCGTGTCGACGTCGTAGTGGTCGGCCTCGAAGGCCACCACCGCGCCGGCGAGGGCGGCGTCGAGCTTGCTCCCGGCGGCGGTGCGGACGACGAGGCGGTCGCCGTCGACGGCGAAGTTCACGGGGAGGACGACGGGCAGCGCGCTCATCGACAGCCCGATGCGCCCAACCGGCACGGAGCGGAGCAGGTCGAAGCACTCCTCCCGAGGCAGCACCTCGAAGCCGTTCCGGTCCATTTCCATGGGCACAATCGTCGGCGGCGTGGCGCAACCGTCACTAGGGCCGAACGTCCCGCTCGGGGCAGCGTTCGAACGGGCCGGAGGGCACACCACCACCCTGGGCGCCGACCGCGCCACCGGTACCCTCGCCCCATGCCCGCCCCCCTGCGACCGATGAAGGCGGTGAGCGCCACCACGCTCCCGTCCGGCGGTGGCCGGTGGTCCTACGAGGTGAAGTGGGACGGCATGCGGGTGATCACCGTCGTGGCTGACGGGAACGTGACGGCGTGGTCGGCCAACGGCGCCGACGCCACGGCCCGCTTCCCCGAGCTCCAGGCCCTGGCCGAGCCCCTGGCCGGCCACGGACGGATCGTGCTCGACGGGGAGGTCGTCGCCCCCGACCCCACCACCGGCCGGCCCGACTTCGGCCGCCTCCAACCCCGCATCCAGGCCGGCTCGGCCGCGGCGATCGCCCGCATCGCGGCCGAGGTCGCCGTCAGCTACGTCGTGTTCGACATCCTCGAGCTCGACGGCCGGCCCCTCCTCGACGAGCCCCAGGCGGTGCGGCGGGCCCTGCTCGAGGACACCCTCGACCCCGGGCCCGGGTGGTTCGTGGCCGCCACCCAGGACGACGGCGACGCCCTGCTGGCCGCCGTCGAGGCCCAGGGCCTCGAGGGCGTGATCGCCAAGCGCGCCGACTGCCGCTACGAGCCCGGCCGCCGCTCCCCCGGGTGGGTGAAGGTGAAGGTGCGCCGCCAGCAGGAGCTCGTCGTCGGTGGCTGGCTGCCGGGCACCGGGGCACGGGGTGCCACCTTCGGCGCCCTGCTCGTCGGCTACCACGACCCGCCCGCCACCGACGGCCGCGACGCCGGCCCCCTGCGCTACGCCGGCCGGGTGGGCACCGGCTTCCGCGACCCCGTGCTGCGCGCCCTGCGCGCCCGCCTCGACGCCGCCGCGGTCGACACCTGCCCGTTCGACCCTCCCCCACCCCGCGAGGTCGAGCGCCAGGCCCGATGGGTGCAGCCGTCGATGGTGGTCGAGGTGGCCCACGCCGAGTGGACCGCCGACGGCGTGCTGCGCCACCCCAGCTACCTCGGCGAGCGCACCGACAAGGCGGCCGACGAGGTCGGGCGCGAGCCCTAGCCACGCCGCCGGCGGCAACCACCGACCGGCGCAGCCGCGGCGCGATGCTTGCGCCGTGCCGGACGCCGCTCCCGCCCCCTCACCCGATCCCGCGTCCGCCCACGACGGGCTCGTGTTCCTGCGCGTGCCGGCCGACGCCCGCTACGCCCGGGTCGTGCGCATCGCGGTAAGCGCCTTCGCCGTGCGGCTGCACCTCCCGGCGAGCTCGGTCGAGGACCTGCGCCTGGCCGCCGACGAGGCCCTCGTCCTGCTGCTCGGCGCCACGACCGCCGATGCCGACGACCCGGCCGACGACGCCGCCGCGGACGCCAACGTGGTGGTCAGCCTCGAGGCCCGCGACGACCGGCTCCCGGTGCTGCTGCGCCTCCAGCTCGACCCCGCTCCCGTCAGCAACGACACGGACCCCGCCGCGCTCGCCCGCTTCCGGGAGCTCGTGCCCGAGGCCATGGTCGTCGACCGGGTCGACCGCAGCGCCGGCCGCGTCGAGCTGCGCCTCCCCGCCTGAGCGACCTCGGCCCCGAGCAGCGTCAGCGGCCGGTGTGGCCGAAGCCGCCCTCGCCGCGGTCCGACTCGCCCAGGTGGTCGAAGTCGTCGACGACCTCGAGCACGGCGTGGTCGACCTTCTGGATCACCAGCTGGGCGATGCGCTCGCCCCGGGTGACCTGGAACGCCTCGGTGGGGTCGGTGTTGACGAGCAGCACCTTCAGCTCGCCCCGATAGCCGCTGTCGATCAGCCCGGGCGTGTTGAGGCAGGTCACGCCGTGCTTCAGGGCCAGGCCGCTGCGGGGCTGGATGAACCCGGCGTGGCCGGCCGGGATGGCCACGGCCACCCCGGTGGGCACCAGGGCACGGCCGCCGCCCGGCGCCAGCAGGGCGTCCTCGCTGGCCAGCAGGTCGAGGCCGGCATCGCCCGGACGGGCGTAGCTGGGCAGCGGCAGATCGGGATCGAGCTTCACCACGGGGACTTCGAGCACGGCCGGATCGTAGGCACGCCGTAGGATCCCCGACGTGCTCGCCTGGATGGACCTCGAGATGACCGGGCTCGACCCGGGCCGCCACGTGATCGTCGAGATCGCCACGCTCATCACCGACGACGACCTCGAACTGGTGGCCGAGGGCCCCGACCTCGTGGTCCACGCCGGTCCCGAGCAGCTGGCCGAGATGGACGACGTGGTGGTCACCATGCACACCCGCAGCGGCCTGCTGCCCGAGATCCAGAGCTCGACCGTCACGCTCGAGGAGGCCGGGGCCGCCACCCTGGCGTTCCTCAAGGAGCACATCCCCGACGCCCGCAGCGTGCCGCTGTGCGGCAACTCGATCGGCACCGACCGGCGCTTCCTCGCCGCCTACCTGCCCGACATCGAGAACTACCTGCACTACCGGTCGGTCGACGTCTCCACCATCAAGGAGCTCATCAAGCGCTGGAACCCGACGCTGCTCGACAAGGCACCGCGCAAGTCCGAGGGGCACCGTGCCCTCGACGACATCCGCGAGAGCCTCGAGGAGCTCCGCTACTACCGCGACGCCTTCTGCGTGGTGGCCGGCACCGATCGGGTGGGGCCCGCCGACGCCCAGAGCTAGTCCCCTGACGGCAGCGCTAGGGTCGACCTCCGTATGGGGGACACGCACGACCACACGCCGCCGGCCCGCCCGCGCAAGCAGGAGCAGGAGGAGGCGTCCGAGGAGATCACCGAGGTCGCCCGCGGCATCCTGCGCCTGCAGCTGCCGACCGACTTCACCGGCCTCGGCCACGTCAACACCTACGCCATCGAGGACTCGCGTGGCTTCACCCTCGTCGACCCGGGCCTGCCCTCCGACGAGTCGTGGGCCGCGCTCCAGCAGCGCCTGAAGGCGGCCGGCATCCCGCTCTCGCGGGTGCACACCACCTACATCACGCACTCGCACCCCGATCACTTCGGTGGCGCCCACAAGCTGGTCGAGGAGGCCCACGCCGACGTCCTCACCTCCACGGTGTTCCGGCGCTGGACCGACCTGCTCGACCTCGACGAGACTCCGCTCGAGCCCCTCGACCCGGCCGACGCCACCGAGGGCGCCGCCCTCCTCGATGCCGTCGCCTCGGCCGACGAGGAGGAGATGGAGCGCGACTTCCCGGGCTTCAAGGCCTTCCGCGACCGCGTGCGCGCCGCCGTGGCCGACGGCCGCATCGAGGAGGCGTCGTGGATGCGGGCGCCGCGCCCCACCATCGTCGTCGACGACGCCGAGACGGTCCGCCTCGGCGACCGCGACTGGGTGGCCGTGTTCACCCCCGGCCACACCCACGACCACCTGTGCATGTGGTCGCCCGAGGACGGCGTGCTGCTCTCCGGCGACCACGTCCTGCCCACGATCACGCCCCACATCGGCGGGTTCATCGGCGGTGACCCGCTGGCGTCCTACCTCGCCAACCTCGACAAGGTCGCCGCCCTCGAGGGCGTCACCCGGGTGCTGCCCGCCCACGGCCACCCCTTCGACGACCTGCCCGGCCGCTGCCGCGCCATCCAGGACCACCACGCCATGCGCCTCCAGCAGCTCGCCGACGCCGCCTCCACGGTCGGCTGGGCGGCCGTGCCGCGCTGGTCAGAGGAGCTGTTCATCGAGCGCAGCCGCGGGCCGATGGCCGACAGCGAGACCGCCGCCCACCTCGAGCACCTGCGCCTCGGCGGCCGGGCCGAGCGGCGCGAGTCGGCCGACGGCTACGAGTACCACGTCCTCGCCTAGCGACCCCCGGACGCACCGGTAGCGTTCCGCCATCGAGCCCACCGCTCCCACCGCCCGGGACCTCCTCCGCGACCGCGCCATCCTGGCGCTGCTCGTCACGACCACGATGTCGGCCACGGCCGCGCTCGTGCAGGTCACCGCGCTGGGCAAGCAGCTCTACGACATCACCGGGCGCGACCTCGACCTCGGCCTGCTCGGCCTCGCCGAGTTCCTCCCTGCCGTCGTGCTGGTGGCCGTCACCGGCTCGCTGGCCGACCGGGTCGACCGCCGCCGCATCGCCACCGTCGGCCTGCTCGGCGAGGCCCTCGCCACGGGCGGGCTGGCGTGGCACGCCGCCAGCGGGAGCACCACCGTCTGGCCGATCTACGCGCTCGTGATCGTGTTCGGCAGCGCCCGCGCCTTCGTCACCCCGGCCATGCGGGCGATGCCCCCCGACCTCGCCCCCGTCGGCGGCCTGCCCCGCCTCATCGCCTTCGGTGCGGCCGGGTGGCAGACCGCCATGATCGTGGGGCCCGTCGCCGCCGGCTTCCTCTACGTGGTCTCGCCCGCCGCGCCGTTCATCGCCTGCGTCGTGCTCACCGTCAGCGGCTCGGTGCTGGTCCACTTCGCCAGGCCCCGCCGCGACCACGCCGTCGCTCCCCCGTCGCTCACCGGTCCCCAGGCCGCCGCCCTCGTCGACCTCGGCGAGGAGGCCCGGGCCGGCGAGTCGCTCGAGGCGCTGGCCGAGTCCTACGCCGGCGTCAGCGGCGCCGCCGAGGCGCCGGTCGGGCCGCCCGAGCCGTCGAAGGGCCGGCTCCACGAGGCGTTCGAGGGCCTGCGGGTGATCCGGGCCAACCCGGTGCTGCTCGGCGCCATCTCCCTCGACCTCTTCGCCGTGCTCTTCGGCGGGGCCGTCGCCCTCCTGCCCGCACTGGCCGCCAACCGCTACGGCGTCGGCGCGGTCGGCCTCGGCTGGCTGCGCGCCGCCACCGGCATCGGGGCCGCCGCGGTCACGGTGTGGCTGAGCGCCAGGCCGATCAGCCGCCACGTCGGGCGCACCCTCTACCTCGTGGTGGCGCTCTTCGGCGTGTTCACGATCGTCCTCGGTGTCACCCGCAGCTTCGGTGTGGCGTTCGTGGCTCTGCTGCTGTTGAGCGCGGCCGACTCGGTAAGCGTGTTCATCCGCTCCACGCTCGTGCCGCTGGTGACGCCCAGCGCGGCCCGCGGCCGGGTGATGGCCGTCGAGGGCGTGTTCCTGGGGGCCTCGAACGAGCTGGGCGCCTTCGAGTCGGGCGTGGCCGGCCAGCTCCTCGGCACGGGCGGGGCGGTGGTGTTCGGCGGCTTCGCCACGCTCGGCGTGGTGGGCGCCTGGACCTTCCTGTTCCCCGCCCTCGGGCGCATGGACCGCTTCCCCGAGCGACCTCCCGACTGACTCGCGCCGATCCGACTGGTCCGGCCCCCGGTTTCGGGGGCCAGGCGGTCAGGGAGCCGACCAGGCGCCCTTGGCGGTCTTGCCGGTGACCTTGCCCTCGGCCGCCAGCTTGAGCAGGTGGGCGTGCACCGTGCGCTCGGCGACAGGCACCAGCTCGGGGTCGAGGTCGAGGTAGATCGAGGCGACGAGCTGGGCGATCTTGGCGGTGCCCGCCGCGGTGAGCGTGTCGAGCACCTGCTGCTCGCGCTCGAGGCGGTGCTCGATGTACCAGTCGAGGCGGGCCTTGGGGTCGTCGATCAGGTGGCCGTGGCCGGGGGCGATCGAGCGCAGGCGCAGCTGGCGGACCTTGGCCAGCGAGTCGAGGTAGGCGGCCATGTCGCCGTCGGGCGGGCTGATCACGACGGTCGAGCCGTCCATGACGTGGTCGCCCGAGAACAGCATGCGCTCCTCCTCGAGGAAGAAGCACAGGTGGTTCGAGGCGTGGCCCGGCGTGTGGTGGGCGGTGAGGCGGAACTCGGTGGCCTCGATCTTGTGGCCCTGGCCGATGCGCTTGTCGACCTTCAGCCCGTCGCGGTTGCCGAACGCCAGCACCTCGGCCCCGGTGGCCTCCTTGAGGGCGGCGGCGCCCGGTGCGTGGTCCGGGTGGGTGTGGGTGCACACGATCCAGCGGATGCGGTCGCCTCCGCAGCCGGTGACGGCGTCGAGGTGCGACGCGTCGTCGGGGCCGGGGTCGATCACCGCGATCTCGTCGATGCCCACGAGGTAGGTGTTGGTGCCGGCGCCCGTCATCTTGCCCGGGTTGGGGGCGACGATGCGGCGCACGAGGGGCGAGAGGGCACGGGCCACGCCGGGCACCAGCGGCGGCGGCGGGACCGGCTCGTCGGTGGTGATGGCGTCGGCCGCCCTCATCGTCCGGGCCCCAGCTCGATCGGCGGGGAGCCGCCCTGGGGCCGCTCGGGGGTGACGTCGCCGACGTACTCGACGTCGACCACGGTGGCGCCGACGAAGCGGCCCGAGACGGGCAGGGTGCCCCGGCGGGTCCAACGGCGCACGAGCAGGTTGCGCACGAGGTGGCGCACCGGCGGCAGCAGCAGGAGCAGGCCCAGGGCGTCGGTGACGAACCCGGGGATGATGCACATGGCGCCGGCGAGGGCGATCAGCGCACCGTCGACGAGCTCGTCGGCCGGCACCTCGCCGCGGTTGACGGTGGCCTGCATGCGCCGCAGCACACCGAGGCCCTCACGCTTCACCAGCCACAGCCCCAGCAGGCTGCACGCCATGAGCGCCAGCACGGCGGGCAGCACGCCGATGGCCCCGGCCACCACGACGAAGACGTAGATCTCGACGAGCGGGACGACCACGAAGAGGAGGAACAGCAGGCCGACCATGGATGACCAGGCTACCGGCCGGGCCCGGATTCTCCCGGGCGGCCGGCATCGGTGCGTGCCGGGACCGAAGCGAAAAAAGCCCCGGCGCCGGGTCGGACGAACCGTCCCCGGCGCCGGGTACGCAGCGATCGTCCGTCCCCCCGAACGGACGTCGCAGGCGTGGGAGCGTCAGCCCACTCGCGTGGTGAGCAGCTGCTTTCGCTCCAGTTCGTTGAGCCCGCCCCAGATGCCGTGCGGCTCCCGGATGGACAGGGCGTAGTCGAGGCAGTCGCCGCGGACGGCACAGGAGGTGCAGATCTCCTTGGCCCGCCGCTCACGGTGGAGCTTGTCCTCCTTGCGCTCGAACTGCGCAGGTGGGAAGAACACGGCGGCCTGGGGGCCTCGGCACGCGGCCTTCAGCTGCCAGTTCTCTTCGATCCGCTGAGCGCTCACGTCGGCGAGGCCTCCCTTCCGGATGGGGACCGTACAACCGACCTTCCGGGCTGGCAAGGGAAAAGTGCGACAAATGTCACTGGCTCCGGAGGAGCCCCGGACGGCCCTCCCGGAGGGGCCCGACCGGCCGGGGTCAGGCCTCGGCGACCGGCCCGTCGTCGCCCTCGACCGGGCTGTCGGCGGGGGCCGGGTCGGCTGCTGCGCCGTCGTCCTCGGCCGCCGACTCGTTGCCCTTCTTGCGGCCGGAGCGGTCGCGGTAGTCGCGGGCGCCGCCCTCCTCGGGCTCGACCTCGAGCACCAGGCCGTCGATGCCGACGACGCGCACGCGGTCGAGCTCGTCGATCGGGGTGGCCCGGTTGGTGGAGGCCCGCCAGAGGGCGTCGCGGATCTGCACGACGCCGTCGGGGCTCACCGCGGTGACGGCCCGGCCCAGCTCGCCGACCATCCACTCGCGCCCGATCGTGGGCGTCGAGAAGCGGGTCCGCACCATCGAGGGCATGCCGGCCAGGAACGTGAGCGCGAGGCCGATGAAGGCCACGCCGAGGGTGACCCACGAGAGCGAGTAGCCGTCGTAGATCGTGAACGAGCCGACCACGAACAGCACGAAGCCCGCGATCGTCCAGAAGCGGGGCACGCCCGTCTGCACGTCGACCGCGAACGCCACCATCGACAGGCCGATGAGCGCGACGGCCCACAGGCGTATCGGCAGCACCCCGAGCCCGTAGCCCGCGAGCAGGAACGATCCCGCCCCGACCACCCCCGCCACGCCGACGCCGGCGGTGAAGAGCTCGAAGATGATGAGGGCCAGGCCGACGGCCAGCAGCAGATAGGCGACGGCCGGGCTGGCGACGGTGTGGAAGAGCTGCGACAGCAGCGAGAGCTGGGCGAAGCGGACCTGCGTGAGCGGCTCACGGCGGGTCTCGCCGTTGTCGGCGGTGACCTCGCGGGTCTGGACGTCGGGCAGGTTGACCAGGAAGTCGCCGATGGTGGGGGCGTCGAAGGTGGTGATCCCGAGGTCCTTGGCCTCCTGGGCGTTCACCGTGCGGTCGGTGATGGGTGCCAGGCGGTCGGTGTTCAGCCCGTCGGTGACGGGCGTGCCGGCGTCGCCGAGGCGGGTGCCCGGGGCCATGCCCACGAGGTCGGCGGCGCCGACGAGCTGGGCGGCCTTGCCGGTGAGGCGCGAGCCCGAGGGGCCGACCCACACGTCGACGGGGACGGTGGCCGAGTTGATGCGCTCGAGGAGCTGGGCGAAGCGGGCGTCGCTCACGACCACGCCGGTGGAGTTCGTCTGCAGGATGAGCGCGGTGGCGCCCTGGTTCTCGGCGTCGGTGACCGACTGGGTCACGAAGTCGACCAGCACGGGGTCGAGCAGGCCGCTGACCTTCACCACGGCCACGAAGCCGGTCAGCTCGGGGTCGACGGCCTCGGTGGTGGAGGTCGTGTCGGCGCTCTGGGCACCGGCGGTGGCGGTGGCCACGGGGCCGACCACACCGAGCAGGACGAGGGCCAGCCCGACCAGGGTCAGGACGGCGCCGCTCCTGGGTAGTCTGCGCACGGCCTTCCTCCGAGGGGAACATGGACCCTGCGCAGTTCTTCGCAGCATCACGGGTGCTCATCGTTGCCGGGAAGGGAGGCGTGGGCAAAAGCACCGTCAGCGCGGCCCTGGCGCGCGCCGCCGCCCGTGCCGGGCTGTCGACCCTCATCGTCGAGATCGAGGGCAAGAGCGGCATCAGCGGCCTGTTCGGCCGTCCGCCCTTCGGGTACGAGGAGGCCGTGCTGCACCCCGGAGGGGGCCCCGAGGGCGCCGCCGACGTCCGGGCCCGGCTGCTCACCCCCGACGACGCCCTGCTCGAGTACCTCGAGGACCACGGCCTCCACCGGGTCACCCGGAAGCTGCTCTCGGGGGGCGCCCTCGACGTGGTCTCGACGGCCGTGCCGGGCATCCGCGACATCCTCGTGCTCGGCAAGGTCAAGCAGCTCGAGCGCTCGGGCGGCGCCGACCTGTGCGTGCTCGACGCCCCCGCCGCGGGGCACGCCATCACCTTCCTGCGCTCGGCGCGGGGCCTGCTCGACGCCGCCAGGGTGGGACCGATCAACACCCAGGCCGCCGAGGTGCTCGAGATGCTCACCGATCCGGCCCGGTGCCAGGTCGTGCTCGTGACGGTGCCCGAGGAGACGCCGGTCAACGAGCTCGTCGACACCGCCTACAGCCTCGAGGACGAGGTCGGCGTGAGCCTCGGCCCGGTGGTGGTGAACGGCCGCTACCCCGCGCTCGACGGCCTCGACGCCGACCCGGCCACCCTGCTCACCGGTGTGCGCCCGCCCGACGGCGAGCTGGCCGCCATGGCCGAGGCCGCCGCCTTCCGCCGCCACCGCGCCGCCCTCCAGGCCGAGCAGGTGCAGCGCCTCGGCACCACCCTGCCCCTCCCCCAGCTCCAGCTGCCGTTCCTGTTCTCGACCGACCTCGGCCCGGTCGAGCTCGAGCAGCTGGTCGACGCCGCGGTCGAGGGCATCGGCGCCCTCGACGCCCTGCCGGAGCGGTGATGGCGTCCTCGCCGCTCGTCCCCCGTCCGCCCGTCGGCGACCCCCTCGGCCGCCTCCTCGACGAGCGCGCCGTGGTCGTGTGCACCGGCTCGGGCGGCGTGGGCAAGACCACCACCGCCGCGGTGCTGGCCATGGAGGCCGCCCACCGCGGCCGGCGGGCCTGCGTGGTCACCATCGACCCGGCCCGCCGCCTGGCCGACGCCATGGGCCTCGACGGGCTCACCGACGTGCCGGCCCGGGTGGAGGGCCCGTGGCCCGGCGAGCTGTGGGCCACCATGCTCGACACCAAGGCCACCTTCGACGCCCTCGTGCAGGCCAACGCCGCCTCGCCCGAGCAGGCGGCCGCGATCCTCGACAACCGCTTCTACCGCAACATCTCCGGCTCGCTCTCGGGCACGCAGGAGTACATGGCGATGGAGAAGCTCTACGAGCTCCACACCGAGGAGCGCTTCGACCTCGTCATCGTCGACACGCCGCCGACCCGCAACGCCCTCGACTTCCTCGAGGCACCCCGCCGGCTCACGCGCCTGCTCGACCACCGGCTCTACCGGCTGCTGGTCGCCCCCGGCAAGGGCCTCGGGCGGGCGGTGAACGTGGCCGCCCAGACCTTCCTGCGGACGATCTCGCGGGTGGTGGGCGCCGAGGTGGTCGACGACGCCATCGGGTTCTTCGCCGCCTTCGAGGGCATGGAGGACGGCTTCCGCGAGCGGGCCGCGGCCGTGCTGGCGCTGCTCGAGTCCGACGACTCGGCGTTCGTGCTCGTCACCGCCCCGCGGCGCGACGTGGTGGAGGAGGCCACGTTCTTCGCCGACCGCCTGGCCGAGGCCGGCATCGAGGTGCGGGCCCTGGTCGTGAACCGGGTGCACCCACGGTTCGGCAGCGCCTCACCCGCCGTCGCCGACCAGCGGGCCGAGGCCCTGGCCGGTGGGCCGTTGGCCCCCTTCGCCCGCAACCTGGCCGACCTCTCCGCCGTGGCGGCCACCGAGGACGCCCACCTCGAGGGGCTCACCGGCCGGGTGGCCCCGGCGCCGGTGGTGCGGGTGCCGTTCCTCGACACCGACGTGCACGACCTCCGCGGGCTCGACCGCATCGCCGCCCACCTGTTCCCCGACGCGGCCCGCCGCCTCGGCGAGCGCTAGTCGACCGGGTCGAGCAGGGCGGCCTCTGCGGCCTCGAGCGTCTCCTCGACCGAGACGATGCGGTCGAAGCCGGTGGTGTGGAGCAGGCGGGTGAGGGTGGGGCGGCTGCACGCCACCGCCACCTCGCCGTCGGACTCGCGCGTGCGGCGGATGCCACCGATCAGCGCGCCGAGGCCGGAGGAGTCCATGAACGGCACCGACGACAGGTCGATGAGCAGGCGCTCGGCGGCGGCCAGCTCGGACAGGGCGTCGCGGAACTGGCCGACGGTGTACGCGTCGAGCTCGCCGACGGGTCGGCAGAGGGTGTAGCGCTCGTTGTGCTCCACGACGATCTCGAGCAACCCGAGCCTCCTGTTCCACCGTCCGCCGGGTCGCGGCAGCCGGGATGGTAGCGGCGCCCCTCCGCTCCGACCACAGCCCCTCGGCCCTCTCACGGAGGGTGGCCGGCCACCGGTTGGGCGCCCTCCCGACGCTCTTGTAGCCTCGGCGCCGTGCCGACCGTGCTCCTCGCCACCGACGCCGACTGGATCCTCGACGAGGTCGACGCCGCGCTCTCCGACGCCACCACCACCGTGTACCGCGTCCGGCAGGGGCTCGACGTCCTCGAGGCCATCGACCAGCTGGCCCCCGACCTCGTGATCCTCGACGAGCAGATCGGCAACATGGGCGGCATGGCCACCCTGTCGGCCATCCGCAACGCCGAGGGCGTCGACCGCATCCCGATCACCGCGGTGCTCGTGCTGCTCGACCGGGCCCACGACGCGTTCCAGGCCCGCCGCCACGACGCCGACGGCTACCTCGTGAAGCCGCTCGACTCGATCCGGCTCCGCCGGGCCGCCACCGTGCTGCTGAGCGGTGAGGCCTACGAGGAGCCGATCGACCTCGGCACCGGCCAGCCCGCCGACATCACCATCCGGGGCTGAGCCGCCCCTGTCGGTTTCGTGGACCGAACCGTGCGGGGGTAGGATCACTCCCCGCTACGGGCTGTAGCGCAGCTTGGTAGCGCACCTCGTTCGGGACGAGGAGGTCGTGGGTTCGAATCCCGCCAGCCCGACCACGCAGCACCGATC